>NZ_JBHJQI010000027.1:0-77487 GCF_042262805.1 Streptomyces sp. NPDC056361 | reverse complement strand
TACGCGGCGGCCAACGCGTTCCTGGACGCGCTCGCGCAGCATCGGCGGGCGCGAGGGCTGGCCGCGACCTCGCTCGGCTGGGGCCTGTGGGCACAGGCGACCGACATGAGCGCGCACCTGAGCGAGGCCGACCAGAAGCGCATCGCTCGGGGCGGCATGATCGCGTTCACCGCCGACGAGGGCATGGAGCTGTTCGACGCCTCGCTCCAGGCGCCCGAAGCCGCCCTGCTGCCGGTGAAGCTGGACTTCGCGGCCCTGCGCGCCCGGGCCGGGAGCGGTGCGGTGCCCGCCGTCCTGCGCGGGCTCGTGTCGGCGGGACGGCGCTCCGCCCAGGGCGCCGACGCGAACCCGGACACCCTCGCCAAGCGGCTGGCCCGGGTGTCACGCAACGAGCGGGAACGCATCCTCCTGGAGATGGTCCAGCACGAGGCCGCGGCCATCCTGGGCTTCGCGTCCGCCGACCAGGCCGAGCCGGACCGGGCGCTGAACGAGATCGGGTTCGACTCCCTCACCTCCGTCGAACTGCGCAACCGGCTCTCCGCCCTGACCGGACTGCGGCTCCCCGCCACGCTGATCTTCGACCACCCGACCCCGATGCGGCTGACGGCCTACCTGGAGGGGGAACTCGGCCAGGACACGGACGAGGTCGAACTCCTGATGGCGGAACTCGACGGTCTCGAAGCGTCGTTCGCCGCGATCGAACCCGACGAAACGGCCCGCCGCCGGGTCCTCGCCCGGCTCACGTCGCTGACCGCCCGCTGGCAGCACGCCCCCGGAGCGAGCGGGCCGGGCGGACCGGAGGGCGCGGCCGAGGAGATCGATCTCGACTCGGCCACCGACGACGAGATGTTCCAGCTGATCGACAGCGAGTTCGGCCTTGAGGAAGGGCACACGGCATGAGCAACGAGCAGCAGCTCCGCGACTATCTGAAGCGCGTTCTCGCGGACGCCCGCCGCTACCAGAGCCGGGTGCGTGAACTGGAGGGCGCGAACACCGAGCCGATCGCCATCGTCGGCATGGCCTGCCGCCTCCCGGGCGGGGTGACCACCCCGGAGGACCTGTGGCGGCTCGTCGCCGACGAGTCCGACGTCATCACCGAGTTCCCCGAGGACCGGGGCTGGGACCGCGAGGCGCTGTACGACCCCGATCCGGACCACGCGGGAACGAGCTACGCCCGTGAGGGCGGCTTCATGGACGACGTCGCCGGGTTCGACGCCGGATTCTTCGGCATCTCGCCGCGCGAGGCGCTGGCGATGGACCCGCAGCAGCGGCTGATGCTGGAGACCTCGTGGGAGGCCCTGGAGAGGGCCGGGATCGATCCGGCCGGCGTGCGCGGCACCGACGTCGGCGTCTTCACCGGCACCGCCGGCGGCGACTACCGCGCCGACACGCACGCCGTCCCGGAGGGCCTCGAAGGCCACCTGATGACGGGCGCCTCGCTGAGCGTGCTCGCGGGCCGGGTGTCGTACGTCCTGGGCCTCGAAGGACCGGCGGTGACCGTCGACACCGCGTGCTCGTCCTCGCTGGTGGCCCTGCACCTGGCGGTGCGGTCGCTGCGGTCGGGGGAGTCCTCGCTCGCGCTGGCCGGCGGCGTGACCGTGATGGCCACGCCCTTCACGCTCATCGGCTCCTCGCGCCAGCGCGGCCTGTCCGCCGACGCCCGCTGCAAGGCGTTCGCCGGGACGGCCGACGGCACCGGACTCGCCGAGGGCGCGGGCGTGCTGCTCCTGGAGCGGCTCTCGGACGCGGTGCGCAACGGGCGGCGGATCTGGGGAGTGGTCCGCGGCTCCGCAGTGAACCAGGACGGCGCGTCCAACGGCCTGACCGCGCCCAACGGACCCTCGCAGCAGCGCGTGATCCGCACGGCGCTCGCCGACGCCGGCCTGGTCCCCGCCGACGTCGACGCGGTGGAGGCCCACGGCACGGGCACGGCCCTCGGCGACCCCATCGAGGCACAGGCAGTCCTCGCGACCTACGGGCAGCACCGCGACGCCGAGCGGCCCCTGTGGCTCGGCTCGCTGAAGTCGAACATCGGGCACGCGCAGGCCGCCGCCGGCGTCGCCGGTGTCATCAAGATGGTGATGGCGATGCGGCACGGCGTGCTGCCCCGCACCCTCCACGTCGACGAGCCGACCCCGCACGTCGACTGGACGACCGGCCGCGTCGAGGTACTGACCGAGGCCCGCCCCTGGCCCGAGCTGGACCGGCCGCGCCGGTCCGGGGTGTCCAGCTTCGGCGTCAGCGGCACCAACTCCCACGTGATCCTCGAACAGGCCCCGGAACCCGCGCCGACCACCGCCGACGCCGAAGAGGACACACACGGCCTGCTGGGCGCCGAAGCCGTCCCGCTGCTGGTGTCGGCCCGCGGCTCCGCGTCAGGACTCGCCGCACAGGCGCGCGAGCTGGCCGCCTTCCTCGCCGCCGGCCCCGAGGTGCGCACGCACGACGTGGCACGCTCGCTCGTCCGCACCCGGAGCCTGCTGCCCGATCGGGCCGTCGTCGTCGCGGGCGACCGCGCCGAGGCGCTGGCCGGACTCGAAGCCCTCGCGGGTCCCGCCGATCCCGAGGGGACGCCGGGCATCGCCGGCGCCGAGGACGCGCCCGGCCTCGTCGTCGGCGAAGGCGGGGCCGTCAAGGGGCGGAAGGTCTTCGTCTTCCCCGGGCAGGGCGCCCAATGGGCCGGCATGGGAGCCGACCTCCTCGACGCCGCACCCGTGTTCACGGCCCGGATGGAGGAGTGCGCGAAGGCCCTGGACCCGCTGACCGGCTGGTCGCTGCTCGACGTCGTCCGGCAGGCCGAGGGCGCTCCCTCGCTGGACACCATCGACGTCGTACAGCCCGTCTCGTTCGCCGTCATGGTGTCCCTCGCGGCGCTCTGGCAGGCCGCCGGCGTCGTGCCCGACGCGGTCGTGGGGCACTCGCAGGGCGAGATCGCCGCCGCCTGCGTGGCCGGCGGCCTCACCCTGGAGGACGCGGCGACCCTGGTCGTCATGCGCAGCCGCGCGATCGTCGGCATGCCCGGCAAGGGAGGCATGGCATCGATCGCCGAGCCCGTGGACCGCGTGGCGGACCGCATCGGGCCATGGCCGGGCAAGCTCGACATCGCCGCCGTCAACGGCCCCGCCTCGACGGTCGTCAGCGGTGACCTGGAGGCGCTCGGCGAACTCCTCGCCGACTGCGAGGCCGCGGGAATCCGGGCGCGGCAGCTCCTCCTCAACAACAGCGCCGGCCACTCCGTCCAGATGGAGGCCATCGAGGGCGAACTGCGCCGCACCCTGGCCGGTCTCTCGCCCCGGTCGGGCACGGTCCCGTTCTACTCGACGGTGACCGGCGACCTGTTCGACACCGCCGGGCTCGACGCCGGCTACTGGTACCGCAACGTACGCCGGACCGTCCGCTTCGACCCCGCCGTACGCGCCCTCGCGGCCGCCGGCCACGGCGTGTTCGTGGAGGTCAGCACGCACCCGGTGCTGGTCCCCGCGATCGAGCAGACCCTGGAGGACGGCGCCACCGCCGCCCCGAAGGCGGTGACCGGGACCCTGCGCCGGGACGAGAGCGGCCCGCGCCGCTTCCTGGAATCCCTGGCCGCCCTCCACGTGCGCGGAGTGGCCGTCGACTGGAACGCCGTCCTGGGGCGGGGCCCGGGCCGACCGGTGGAGCTGCCGACCTACGCCTTCCAGCACCGGCGGTACTGGCTCGACACCACCTGGGGCGCCGGAGTCCGCACAGAAGGCACGGCGGTACCGGGCCTGGACGACGAGACGTCACGGGAGGACGCGGCCGCCGACGCCCGCAGCCTCGTCCAGCGCCTCGCCGCCCTGTCCCCGGAGGAACGGGACCACACCCTGCTCACCCTGGTCCGCACCTCGGCGGCCGCCGTACTCGGCCACACCTCCGAGGCCGAACTGCCGCCCGGCCGCGCGTTCGGCGAGGCCGGCTTCACCTCCCTCGCCGCCGTCGACCTGCGCAACCGGCTCTCCCGCGTCACCGGCCTGCGCCTGCCCAGCACGCTGATCTTCGACCACCCGACACCCGTCGCACTCATGCACTTCCTCAGGGACGAGCTCTTCAGCACCGACACGGCCGAGGAACCGGTCCTCGCCGAACTCCGCCGGCTCGAAGACGCGGCCGGCTCGCTCGCCCCCGACCGGATCGAGGCCACCGGCCTCATCACCCGGCTCCAGGCACTGACCGCGAAGTTGGAGGCAGCGGGCGGCGTCGCCCGCACGGACGGGGCCGACGTCGCGGCCAGGCTCGAATCGGCCTCGGTGGACGACGTCTTCGCCTTCATCGACGTGGAATTCGGAGAGGGATAAACAGATGAGCCAGGTGGGGAACGAAGAGAAGCTCCTCAAGTACCTCAAGAAGGTGACCGCCGACCTGCACCAAGCCCGGCAGCGCATAGCCGAGTTGAGTGCCACGAGCACCGAGCCGGTGGCGATCGTGGGGGTGGCGTGCCGTTTTCCGGGTGGGGTGTCGTCGCCGGAGGATCTGTGGCGGTTGGTTGCCGATGAGGTGGATGTCATCGGTGGTTTTCCGGGGGATCGCGGGTGGGATCTGGGGTCGTTGTTCGATGACGATCCGGATCGGGTGGGGACGAGTTATGCCCGTGAGGGTGGGTTTTTGGAGGATGCTGCGGGGTTCGATGCGGGGTTCTTCGGTATTTCGCCGCGTGAGGCGTTGGGGATGGATCCTCAGCAGCGGTTGATGTTGGAGGCGTCGTGGGAGGTGTTGGAGCGGGCGGGTGTCGATCCGGCCGGGTTGCGGGGCAAGCCCGTCGGCGTCTTCACCGGCGCGGTCGGCAGCGACTACCGGCCCGAGCCCGGCAACGTCCCCGACGACGTCGAGGGCTACCTCCTGACCGGCGCCCTCGGCGGAGTGCTCTCCGGCCGCATCTCGTACGTCCTCGGCCTCGAAGGCCCCGCCGTCACCGTCGACACCACCTGCTCGTCCTCCCTCGTCGCCCTGCACCTCGCGGTGCAGTCACTCCGCTCCGGCGAGTCCTCGCTCGCCCTGGCCGGCGGCGTCACGGTCATGACCTCGCCGGGCGCGTTCGTCGGGTTCTCCCGGCAGCGCGGCCTCGCGCCCGACGGCCGCTGCAAGGCCTTCGCGGCCACAGCGGACGGCACCGGCTGGTCCGAGGGCGCCGGCGTCCTCCTCCTCGAACGACTCTCCGATGCCGTGCGCAACGGACGCCGGATCTGGGCCGTCGTACGTGGCACGGCCCTCAACCAGGACGGCGCCTCGAACGGCCTCACCGCACCCAACGGCCCCTCTCAGCAGCGCGTCATCCGCGCGGCTCTGGCCGGCGCGGGACTCACGGCGAAGGACGTCGACGCGGTGGAGGCGCACGGGACGGGAACTTCGCTGGGCGACCCGATCGAGGCGCAGGCGCTGCTCGCCACGTACGGGCAGGATCGCGATGCGGAACGGCCTTTGTGGCTGGGCTCGTTGAAGTCGAACCTCGGGCACACGCAGGCCGCCGCCGGTGTCGCCGGTGTCATCAAGATGGTGATGGCGATGCGGCACGGTGTGCTGCCGCGCACGCTGCACGTCGACGAACCGACCCCGCAGGTGGACTGGTCGGCAGGTGCGGTGGAGCTCCTGACGGAGGCCCGTCCCTGGCCCGAACTCGACCGGCCGCGCCGGGCGGGCGTCTCCTCCTTCGGCGCCAGTGGCACCAACGCGCACGTGATCCTGGAGCAGGCCCCGGAGCCGGCGCCGGCAGAGACGCCCGAGACCGAGGCTCCCGTCCCCGGACCGGTCCCCCTGGTCGTGTCGGCCCGCGGCAAGGTAGGACTGGCCGCCCAGGCAAGGGAGTTGGCGTCGTTCCTGTCGAAGCGCACGGAACTGGGCCTGGCGGATGCCGGGCGCGCGCTGACCGGGACACGGAGCGCCCTCTCGGAGCGTGCCGTGATCGTGGCCGACGACCGCGCCGAGGCCTTGAGGGGCCTGGACGCGCTGGGCAAGGGCGAGCCTGACCCGGCGCTCGCGACGGGAACGGCTGTGGACGGTGGTCGGCTGGCAGTCCTGTTCACGGGGCAGGGGAGTCAGCGGGTCGGAATGGCCCGGGGCCTGTACGAGCGCTATCCGGTGTTCCGGGAGGCGTTCGACGCGGCGTGCGCGGCGCTGGACGCGCGGCTGGCCGGACACGTCGAGCAGTCCGTCGCGGAGGTCGTCTTCGGGACGGAGAGCGCGCCGCTGGATCGGACGGTGTTCACCCAGGCCGCGCTGTTCGCCGTGGAGACGGCGCTGTTCCGGCTGGTGGAGTCGTGGGGTGTCCGCCCGGACTTCGTCGGTGGTCATTCGGTGGGCGAGGTGACGGCCGCGCACGTGGCGGGCGTGCTGTCGCTGGAGGACGCGGCGACGCTGGTGGCGGCGCGCGGCCGCCTGATGCAGCAGCTTCCGTCCGGCGGGGCGATGGTGTCGGTGGCCGCTCCCGAGGAGGTCGTGCGTCCGCTGCTGACCTCGGGCGTCGACATCGCCGCCGTGAACGGCCCGGTCTCCATCGTCGTCTCCGGCGTCGAGAACGAAGTCCTGGCAATGGCAGATGAGTTGGCGGCTCAGGGTGTGAAGACCCGGCGTCTGTCCGTCTCGCACGCCTTCCACTCGGCGCTCATGGAGCCGATGTTGGAGGAGTTCGGGGCGGTGGTGAAGGGGCTGGAGTTCCAATCGCCGCGGCATGTGCTGGTCTCCAACGTGACCGGGGAGATCGCGGATCCGGAGCTGGTGCGCCGTCCTGAGTACTGGGTGGAGCACGTTCGTGCGGCCGTGCGATTCGCCGACGGGGTGCGGGCGTTGGAGCGGGCGGGTGTGTCCACGTTCCTTGAGTTGGGTCCGGACGCGGTGTTGTCGGCGATGGGTGCGGACTGTGTGACGGGTGAGGGTTCCGTCTTCGTACCGTCGCTGCGTCGTGAGGGCGACGAGGTGCGTGCGTTCGTGTCGGCGCTGGCGGGTCTGCATGTGCGTGGCGCGGCGGTGGAGTGGCGGGCGCTGTTGGGTGACGGGTCGGGTTGGCCGGTGGAGTTGCCGACGTACGCCTTCCAGCGACAGCGCTACTGGCTGGAGAACGGCGAGGGCTCGGGAGATCCCGCGGGTCTCGGCCTGCTCGGCGTCGATCACCCGTTGCTGGGCGCGGTCACCGAGGTGCCCGGTTCCGGGGCGCTGCTGTTCACCTCGCGGTGGTCGCTGCGTACGCATCCGTGGCTCGTCGGCCACGCCGTGGGCGGGGTGGTGATCGCACCGGGCACGTCGTTCGTCGAGCTGGTGGTGCGGGCCGGCGACGAGGTGGGCTGTGAGGCGCTGTCGGAGCTGCTGATCGAGGCTCCGCTGGTGGTACCCGAGCAGGGTGCCGTGCAGCTGAGGGTGGAGGTCGGTGCGGCCGACGAGGACGGGCGCCGGACCGTACAGGTCCACTCCCGTCCTGAGGATGCCGAGCCCGGATCCGCCTGGACCCGGCACGCGTCGGGGCAGCTGGCCGCCAGGGCCGGTGCCCCTGACTTCGAGCTGGCGCAGTGGCCGCCCCGGGACGCGGTCCCGGTGGAGGACGCGGCCGGTGCGGCGTACGGGGAGTTGGAGGAGAGCGGGTACGGGTACGGGGCCGCGTTCCGGGGATTGAGGGCGGCCTGGACGCGGGGCGAGGAGATCTTCGCGGAGATCGCCCTTCCCGAGGAGGCGGGCGGCTCCGACGGGTACGCGCTGCACCCGGCCCTCCTGGACGCCTGCTTCCACGCCGCGGTCCTCCGCCAGGACCGACCGGAGCGGCGGCTCGCGCTGCCGTTCGCGTGGAACGAGGTGCGCGTGTACGCGGCCGGAGCGTCCGCGGTGCGCGTCCACCTCGTGCCCGGCGGTCCGGACACGGTCAGCGTGCGGCTGGCCGACGCGTCCGGCGCCCCGGTGGCGTCGGTGGAGTCCGTGGTGGCCCGTCCCGTGGCACCGGAGAGCCTCGGCTCCGGGCCGGGGCCCGACTGGACGCGCGACGCGCTGTTCCGTCTCGAATGGACGCCGCTCACCCTGCCCGGGACCCCGGTGACGGGCGGCGGCCTGCCGACCGTGACCACCGTCCAGGAGGTGGCCGCCCTGGCCGCGGGCGGTGCCGCCTCGGCCGTCGTCGATCTCCGCGCTGCCGCTGGTGACGTGCGTGAGGTGACGGGCCGGGTCCTGGAACTCGCCCAGGCGTGGCTCGCCGAGCCGGCGCTGGAGGACGGCCGGCTCGTGGTGGTGACGGGGCCGGTCGACGACCTGGCGGCGGCATCGGTGTGGGGCCTGCTGCGCTCGGCGCAGGGCGAGCACCCGGGTCGGTTCGTGCTGGTGGCCTCGGACGATCCCTGGTCCGAAGGGGCCGAAGGGGCCGAAGGAGACGACCGGGCCGAGGGGGCCGACCGGGCCGGGCAGGCTGGTCAGGCAGACCAGGTCGATCCGGTCAGTCATGCCGACCTCGCCGGCCTTGCCGACCGCGTCGACCACGCCGATCCGGTCGACCAGAACGTTCTGGCCGCCGTCCTGAGCTCGGGCGAGCCGCAGGTGGCGATCGGGTTCGGTGGAGTCTCCGTGCCCCGGTTGGCGCGGGCCGTGCCCGTGGCCGAGCGGGGCAGGGCGCTGGATCCGGCGGGGACGGTTCTGGTGACGGGCGGTACGGGTGGTCTGGGCAGGCTGGTGGCCCGTCATCTGGTGCGGGAGCACGGGATACGGAGTCTGGTGCTGGTGTCCCGTCGGGGGCCGGACGCGCCGGGCGCGGCCGGTCTGGAGGCGGAGCTGGCCGAACTGGGCGCCCGGGTACGGGTCGTGGCCTGCGACGTGGCCGACCGCGAGGCGGTGGCCGGGGTGCTGGCGGGCGTACCGTCCGACGCTCCGCTGACCGGTGTCGTGCACACGGCGGGTGTGCTGGACGACGGTGTGCTCACGGCGCTGACGCCGGAGCGCATCGACGCGGTGTTCCGTCCCAAGGCGGATGCGGCGCTGGTCCTGGACGACCTCACGCGCGATCTCGACCTGGCGGCCTTCGTGCTGTTCTCGTCGGCGGCCGGAACGCTGGGGAATCCGGGGCAGGCCAACTACGCGGCCGCGAACGCGTTCCTCGACGCGCTGGCCAGGCGTCGTCACGCGGCGGGGCTGCCGGCCGTCTCCCTGGCATGGGGTGGCTGGGCGGAGAGCAGCGACATGACGGCGCACCTCACCGAGGCCGATCTGCGGCGGGTGTCGCGCGGCGGCGGAACCGGAGTCACCGCACGGGAGGGCCTGGAGCTGTTCGACCTGGGTCTGCTGGCATCCGACCCGGTCCTCGTCCCGGTGAAGATGAACTTCGCCGTCCTGCGCGAACAGGCCGCCACGGCCGAATCCGTCCACGCACTGCTGCGCGGCCTCGTGCGGGCCGGCCGGCGCGCGGCGCGGAGCGGCGACCCCGCGGTCCCCGACCTGCCCGGGCGGCTGGCGGCGCTCCCGACGGCGCAGCGGGCGGACGCCCTGCTGGACGTCGTGCGCGGGGAGATCGCCACGATCCTGGGGCATGCCTCGGGGGCGCAGGTGGAGCCCGAACGGGCCCTGAGCGAGGTCGGGTTCGACTCGCTCACCTCGGTCGAGCTGCGGAACAGGCTGTCCGCCCTGAGCGGTCTGCGCCTGCCGGCCACGACGATCTTCGATCACCCGACGCCCAAGGCGCTGGCCCGCGCCCTGCTGCAGGAGCTGTTCCCCGAGGCCCCCGCCGGCGGGGCGGCCGTCGGCCGCGAGGACGAGATCCGCCGCGTGCTGGCGGCGACACCGCTGGCCCGCTTCGAGGAGCTCGGGATCCTCGACAAGCTCCTCGAACTGGCCGACGGTCCGCAGGCCCGACCGGCCGCCGCGGAACCCCGGGAGGACGCGACGCCGCTGATCGCGGAGATGGACCTCGACGACCTCGTCGAACGGGCGATGAGAAGTGCAAGGAATCAGCAGGGCCTCGGAGAAGGAGCAACAGCGTGACCGGTTCGGACAGCAGGGTCGTCGAGGCACTGCGCGCGTCACTCATCGAGAACGAGCGGCTGGAGAACGAGAACAGCAGGATCAGGGAGCGGCAGACCGAACCCGTCGCGATCGTGGGGATGGCATGCCGTTTCCCGGGCGGGGTGTCCTCGCCGGAGGAGCTGTGGGACCTGGTCGCCTCCGACGGTGACGGCATCACGGAGTTCCCGGTGAACCGCGGCTGGGACCTGGAGAACCTGTATCACCCGGACCCCGATCACCCGGGGACGAGTTACGTGCGCGAGGGCGGGTTCCTGCACGACGCGGACGCGTTCGACGCCGGTTTCTTCGGCATCTCGCCGCGTGAGGCGCTGGCGATGGACCCGCAGCAGCGGCTGATGCTGGAGACGTCCTGGGAGGCACTGGAGCGGGCGGGCATCGACCCGGCCTCGCTGCGCGGCGAACCCGTCGGCGTGTTCGCGGGCGACATGTACCAGGACTACGCGGTCGGGTACATGGACGGTGCGGCCTCGGACCCCGACAGCGTCGAAGGCCACCTGATGACCGGCGGTGCGGGAAGCATCGTGTCGGGCCGGGTGTCGTACTTCCTCGGTCTGGAAGGCCCGGCGGTGACGCTGGACACGGCCTGCTCCTCGTCCCTGGTCGCCCTGCACCTGGCGACGCAGTCGCTGCGCTCGGGCGAGTCCTCGCTGGCCCTGGCCGGCGGCGTCACCGTCATGGCCAAGGCCGCCGCCTTCGTCGGCTTCTCGCGGCAGCGCGGCCTCGCGCTGAACGGCCGGTGCAAGTCCTTCGCCGCCGCGGCGGACGGTACGGGCTGGGCCGAGGGCGCGGGTGTCCTGCTCCTGGAGCGGCTGTCGGACGCGGTGCGCAACGGGCGTCGGATCCTGGGTGTCGTACGAGGGTCGGCGGTGAACCAGGACGGTGCGTCGAACGGTCTGACCGCGCCCAACGGTCCGTCCCAGCAGCGGGTGATCCGCCGGGCGCTGGCGAACGCGGGCCTGCGTCCCGCCGATGTGGACGCGGTGGAGGCGCACGGGACGGGAACCGCGCTGGGCGACCCGATCGAGGCGCAGGCGCTGCTCGCCACGTACGGGCAGGAGCACGAAGCCGGCCGCCCGTTGTGGCTGGGGTCGGTGAAGTCGAACATCGGGCACACGCAGGCCGCCGCCGGCGTCGCCGGTGTGATCAAGATGGTGATGGCGATGCGGCACGGCGTGCTGCCGCGCACGCTGCACGTCGACGAGCCGACGCCCCAGGTGGACTGGGCGGCCGGTGCCGTGGAGCTCCTGACGGAGCCCCGGCCCTGGCCGGAGGTCGACCGTCCGCGCCGGGCGGGCGTCTCCTCCTTCGGCGTCAGCGGCACCAACGCCCACGTCATCCTGGAACAGGCCCCGGAGCCGGCGCCCGCCGGAAGCGACGGCGGGTCCGAGCCGGTCGTGCGCGGGCCGGTTCCGCTCGTCCTGTCGGCGCGCGGCAGGGGGGCCCTCGCGGGACAGGCCCGGCGGCTGGCCGCGTACCTCTCCGCGCACCCGGACGTGAGCGCGGTCGACGCGGCGCGTGCCCTCGTCCGCACCCGGGGCCGGCTGCCCGAGCGGGCCGTCCTCGTCGCGGGTGACCGCGAGGAGGCGCTGACGGGCCTGGCGGCCCTGGGCGGGGACGAGTCCGCGCCGGGTCTCGTCACCGCCCGGGGCGGCCCCCTCAACGGGCGCAAGGTGCTCGTCTTCCCCGGCCAGGGCGGCCAGTGGCCCGGCATGGGAGCCGATCTGCTCGACTCGTCCCCGGTGTTCGCGGCCCGGATGCGAGAGTGCGCCGACGCGCTGGACCCGCTGACCGGATGGTCGCTGCTCGACGTGATCCGGCAGGCCGAGGGAGCGCCCTCGCTGGAAGCGGTCGACGTCGTACAGCCCGTGTCGTTCGCCGTGATGGTCTCCCTGGGCGCGCTGTGGCAGGCCGCGGGCTTCGTCCCGGACGCGGTGGTCGGCCACTCCCAGGGGGAGATCGCGGCGGCCTGCGTGGCCGGCGGGCTGACCCTGGCGGACGCGGCGAAGGTCGTCGTGACCCGCAGCCGCGTCGTGGCGACCTCGCTGTCCGGCCGGGGCGCGATGGCCTCGGTCGCGGCGGACGCCGAGCGGCTGGCCGAACTGCTCGCGCCCTGGCCCGGCAGGCTCGACATCGCCGCGGTCAACGGCCCGGAGGCGTTCGTCGTCGCCGGTGACCCCGAGGCGATGGCCGAGCTGACCCGTAGCTGCGAGGACGCCGGTGTCCGGGTCCGCCCGATCCCCGCCGACTACGCGTCGCACTCCGCACAGGTCGAGTCCGTCGAACGGGAACTCGGCGAAGCCCTGACCGGCCTCGCCCCCCGCTCCTCCAAGGTGCCCTTCTACTCCACGGTGACGGGCGGGCTCTTCGACACGGCGGGACTCGACGCCGGGTACTGGTACCGCAATCTGCGCCGTACGGTCCGCCTCGACCCGGTGGTGCGCGGCCTCGCCGCCGAAGGCCACGACGTGTTCGTGGAGGCCGGCACCCACCCCGTGCTCGTCCCCGCGATCGAGCAGTCCCTCGAAGCCGCCGAGGTGGCCTCGCCGCTGGTGACCGGGACGCTGCGCCGCGAGGAGAGCGGCCCCCGCCGCTTCCTGGAGGCGCTCGCCGCACTCCACGTGCGAGGGGTGCCCGTCGACTGGACCGCGGTGACGGGCGAGGCCGGCGGCCCCGCGGCCGAACTGCCCACCTACGCCTTCCAGCGGCAGAGCTACTGGCTGGACACCGCCTCCGGCGCCGGCGACCCGGCCGGTCTGGGGCTGGCCGCCGTCGCGCACCCCCTGCTGGGTGCGATGACGGAGATCCCGGGCTCCGGCGCTCTCCTGTTCACCTCCCGCCTCTCGCTGTTCTCGCACCCGTGGCTGGCGGACCACGCGGCCGCGGGGACGGTGCTCGTACCCGGCGCCGCCCTGGTCGAACTGGCCCTGCGGGCCGGTGAGGAGGCCGGCTGCGAACTCCTCGCCGAGCTGGTGATCGAGGCCCCGCTCGTCATGCCCGCACAGGGCGGCGTGCACCTGCGGGTGGAGGTCGCCGACGCGGACGGCTCGGGACGGCGCCGGTTCACCGTCCACTCCCGCCGTGAGGACGCCGGCCCGGCCACCGCCTGGACCCGGCTCGCGTCGGGGCAGCTGGCGCCCGAGAACGGCAAGCCCGACTTCGAGCTGACCCAGTGGCCGCCGCGCGGCGCCGAGCCCGTCGAGGACGCGGCCGCCACCGCGTACGAGGGACTGGCCGGCAGCGGGTACGGCTACGGGCCCGCCTTCCAGGGCCTGCGGGCCGTGTGGACCCGGGGCGAGGAGGTCTTCGCCGAGGTCGCCCTGCCGGAGGAGGCCGGCAGGGCCGAGGGCTTCGGACTGCATCCGGCGCTGCTGGACGCCTGCCTCCACGCCGGGGTCTTCCGGCCGGGCGGCGGAGAGCGGGAACTGGTGCTGCCCTTCGCCTGGAGCGACGTACGGCTGCACGCGGCCGGGGCCGACACCCTGCGGCTGCGCCTGGTCCCGAGCGGCGAGGACACGATCACCCTGCAGCTCGCCGACGCGACCGGAGCTCCCGTCGCCTCCGTCGAGTCACTGGTGGCCAGGCCGGTGGAGGCGGCGGCCCTGCGCGCCTCCTCCGGAGCCGCGGCCGAGCAGATGTTCCGCGTGGTGTGGGAGCCGACCACGGTCAAGTCCCAGGACGCCGAGCTCGGCGCGGTCTCCGTCGCCACCGCCGAGGACGTCCGCGCCCTCGCCGGAACCGACACCGCGCTCCTGCTCCTCGACGTCTTCGGCGGCGACCGCGCCGACGCCGGCGAGGTACGCGACGTGGCCGCCCAGGTCCTGGAGCTGGTCCAGGCATGGCTGGCCGAACCCACCCTGCAGGACAGCCGGCTGCTCGCCGTGACCCACGGGGCCGTCGCCGCCGAGGGCGGGCTCACCGACCTGTCGGCCGCCGCGGTGTGGGGCCTGCTGCGTTCGGCGCAGGCCGAGAACCCCGGCCGGGTCGTCCTGATCGACACCGACGACACGGAGGAGTCCCTGCGCGCCCTGCCGGGCGTGCTGGCGTCCTGGGACGCGCAGGCGGCCGTCCGCAAGGGAGCGGTCCACGTGCCGCGACTGGCGCGGGCCGTGCCCGCGCGAGGACGGCAGCGGACCCTCGACCCGGCCGGCACGGTGCTCATCACCGGCGGCACCGGCGCGCTCGGCGGTCTCGTCGCCCGCCACCTGGTGCGGGAACACCGGGTCGGGAACCTGCTGCTGGTGTCGCGCCGCGGACCGGAGGCGCCCGGCGCCGACGCGCTGGCGGCCGAACTGACCGGCCTGGGGGCCCGGGTGCGGATCGCCGCCTGCGACGTCGCCGACCGCGAGGCCCTGGCGGGACTCCTCGCGGAGATACCCGCCGAGGCCCCGCTGACCGGCGTGATCCACACGGCGGGCGTGCTGGACGACGGCGTCGTCACGGCCCTCACCCCCGAGCGGCTCGACACGGTCTTCCGGCCCAAGGTCGACGCGGCCGTCCACCTCCACGAGCTGACGTCCGACCTGGACCTGGCCGCCTTCGTGCTCTTCTCGTCGGCCGCCGGCACCCTCGGCAACCCCGGCCAGGGCAGCTACGCGGCGGCGAACGCGTACCTCGACGCCCTCGCACAGCACCGCCACGCCGCCGGCCTGCCCGCGACCTCCCTCGCCTGGGGCTGGTGGGGGCAGAACTCCGAGATCGTGGAACACCTCGGTGAGATCGACATCCAGCGCATCGACCGGCTCGGCATCCTCGCCTTCACCGAGCAGGAGGGCATGGAGCTCTTCGACGCCGCGCTGCGCGCCCCGGACGCCGTACTGGCCCCGGCGAAGTTCGACTTCGCCGCCATGCGCGCCACGACGAGCGCCGACCACGTGCCCCCGCTGCTGCGCGGCCTGCTCAGGGTGGGCCGCCGGGCGGTCGGCGACGGCACGGCGGCCGGGGCGAGCCGGCTCGCGGAGGCGCTCGCCAAGGCACCCCGGGAACAGCGCGGGGCGATCCTGCTCGAACTGGTCGTCCAGGAGGCGGCGGCGGTGCTCGGCCACCTCTCGGCGGACGACTTCGGTCCGGAGACGGTCCTGTTCGAGGTCGGCTTCGACTCGCTCACCTCGGTCGAACTGCGCAACCGGCTGGCCGGCCTGACCGGGCTGCGGCTCCCCGCCGCCTTCGCCTTCGAGTACCCGACGGTCGAGATGCTCGCCGAGCAGCTGCTCGAACGCATCGACGCGCTCACCGCGGACTGACCCGCCCGCCCCCATCCCCTCGACTTCCCCTCGGCACACGGCACAAAAGGAGAACGGCCTTGTTCGACAAGGACACCTACCTGGAGTACATCGGGCACTCCGGTCCCGCCCCCGCCGCCGATCTGGCGACCCTGCAGGACATCCACCGCAGGCACCAGATCCGGTTCCACTACGACAACGGCTTCATCCACAGCACCGACTTCGTCGAGTTCGACGCGGACGCCGTCTTCGAGACGATCGTGCTGAAGGGGCGCGGTGGCATCTGCACCGACCTGAACCTGCTCTTCCACCGGCTGCTCGGGGAGCTGGGCTACGAGGTCAAGCTGCTGTCGGCGAGCATGCAGCTCCTCGGCGGCGCCTGGGGGCCCGACGTCGAGCACATGGTCATGGTCGTCACCGTCGACGGCGAGGACTGGCTGGTGGACGTCGGCAACGGCGGCATATCGATCGTGGACCCGCTGCCCCTCTCCGGCGAGACCCGGAACCAGCAGGGGATCGACTTCCGGCTGGTGCGCCAGGGCGAGTTCCACCTCCTGGAGTTCAAGACCCGCAACAAGCCCTGGCGGAACGCGTACCGGTTCACGACCCGGCCCCGCGACCCCGGCGACTGGCGGGTGCTCGCCGAACTCATCGGCGCCCAGGAGGACCGCTTCGTACGGCGGCGCCGGCGCGGGACCGATAACGGCCAGGTCGTCCAGATCGCCAACATCTTCCTGTCCGTCGAGGACGGCGTGGAGCGCCCGCGGCCCATCCGCAACGACGAGGAACTCCGCACGATCGACACCACCTACTTCCAGCCCGTCGCGGCCCAGTGAGAAGGACACCAGACATGTCACTGTCCGAAGCCGTCCGGGCGGGTGCCTCGCCCGAGGTGCTGGCGAACACCCCGCTGCCGGCCGAGTTCACCGCCGCCCACCTGCGGGTGGAGGACGAGAACGTCTTCCAGGGCGTGGAAGACCGGGACGTGCGCAAGACCCTGCACGTCGGCCCCGTCCCGATGCCCGAACTGGCGCCCGACGAGGTGCTGATCGCCGTCATGGCCAGCTCCATCAACTACAACACCGTCTGGTCGGCGACCTTCGAACCCCTCTCCACCTTCCGCTTCCTCAAGTCGTACGGGAAGGAGGGCGGCTGGGCGTCCCGCCACGACCAGCCGTTCCACGTGCTCGGCTCGGACGCGGCCGGTGTGATCGTGCGGGCCGGCAACGGCGTACGCCGCTGGAAGACCGGCGACCACGTGATGGTCAACGCCGCCTGCGTCGACGACCAGGAGGCGTCGGTCCAGGCCGACGGCATGCTCAGCGACCACCAGCTCGCCTGGGGCTTCGAGACGAACTACGGCGGCCTGGCCCACTACTGCGTGGCGCGCGCCAGCCAGCTCATCCCCAAGCCGGCCCACCTGACCTGGGAGGAGGCCGCCACCGCACCGGCCTGCGCCGGAACCGCGTACCGGATGCTGGTGAGCGACCGGGGCGCGCGGATGAAGCAGGGCGACGTGGTCCTGATCTGGGGCGCCTCGGGCGGCCTCGGCGCGTACGCCGTCCAGCTGGTGAAGAACGGCGGCGGCGTCGCCGTCGGCGTCGTGGGCTCCGAGGAGAAGGCGAAGGCGGCCCGCGCCCTCGGCTGCGACCTCGTCATCAACCGGGCCGACATCGGCATCGGCGACGACCTGGGAGACGACCCGGCACGCGTCGTGGAACAGGGCAAGGCCCTCGGCCGGCTGATCCGGCAGGGCGTCGGCGAGGACCCGCACATCGTCTTCGACCACGTCGGCCGGTCCACCTTCGGCATCTCGGTGTTCGTCGTGCGCCGCGGCGGATCGGTCGTGACCTGCGGGTCGAGCACCGGGTACCAGCACCAGTTCGACAACCGCTACCTGTGGATGCGGCTCAAGCGGATCATCGGCAGCCACGTCGCCAACCTCCAGGAACAGGTCGACACCGCACGGCTGTTCACCCAGGGCAGCATCATGCCGGCGCTCACCGCCCTGTACCCGCTGGAGGAGATCGGCGAGGCGACCCGGCTCGTCCAGCTCAACGAGCACATCGGCAAGGTCGGGGTGCTGTGCCTGGCCGACCGGCCCGGCCTCGGCGTCACCGACCCCGAGCTGCGCGCACGCATCGGCGAGGACCGGCTGACCGCGCTGCGCGCCTTCGCGCCCGACGCCACGCCGGCCGGGTGAGGCCCTCGTGAACACCGACCGTACGCACGCCGTGCCCGTCACCGTCCTCGGCACCGGCTCCTACCTGCCCGAGCGGGTGGTCACCAACGAGGACGTCGTCGCCCGGGTGCCGAACACCTCCGCCGAGTGGATCGAGAGCAGGACCGGGATCCTCCAGCGCCGCTACGCAGCACCCGACGAGGCCGCCTCCGACCTCGCCGTGCACGCGGCCCGCGCCGCGCTGGACCAGGCCGGACTCGCCCCCGACCGGCTCGACTTCGTCATCGTCTCCACCACCACCGGCGACGCCCCGATCCCGGCGACGTCCTCCCTGGTGCAGCGGGCGCTCGGCGCCCACCGGGCCGCCTGCTTCGACATCAACATCGCCTGCACCGGGTTCGTGACCGCCCTGGCCGTCGCGCGGGCGTTCGTCGCGCTCAGGCCGGAGACCAAGGCCCTGGTGATCGGCACCGACGTGTACACCCGGTTCGTGGACTTCCAGGACCGGGCCACCAGCGTCCTCTTCGGCGACGGCGCGGGCGCCGCCGTCGTCGGCGCGCTGCCCGGCGCGGACGCCGGCGCGGAGACCGGCACGGAGCGCGGCTTCCTCGACATCGAGCTGGTCGGCCGGGGCGACGCCCACGAGCTGATCGCCATGGAGGCGGGCGGCAGCCGCCGGCCGGCCTCCGCCGAGACCGTCGCCGACGGCGGCCACCTGCTGCGCATGCAGGGCCGGGGAGTGAAGGACTTCGTCCTCGACAACGTGCCCGGCATCCTCGCGGACCTCCTCAAGCGCTGCGGCCACGAAGCCTCCGACGTCCACCACTTCGTGCCGCACCAGGCCAACGGCAGACTGGTGACGGAACTCGCCGCGGCCAGCGGCCTCGACGGCGCCCACACCCACCTGCCGCTGCGCCACTCGGGCAACATCGGCTCGGCCTCGGTCCCCGTGGCCCTGGACGAGGCGAACCGCTCGGGCGCGCTGCGCGACGGCGATCTCGTCCTGCTCGCCGGCTTCGGCGCGGGCATGGCGGTCGGCGCCGGCCTGCTCCGCTGGTCGGCCCCGCAAGGAGGAATCCGATGACGGACGCACTGCACCGAGTGGGCGTCGTCGGCTGCGGCGCCATGGGCGCCGGGATCGCCGAGGTGTCCCTGCGGGCCGGACTCGACGTACGGGTCGTGGTCTCCTCGCCGGACCGCGTCGGGCCCGCGTCGGACCGGCTCCTCCGCGCCCTCGACCGGGCCGTCGCCAAGGGGCGGATGACTCCCGAGGAGCGCACCGGCGCCGCCGAACGCCTCCGGTTCACGGCGGACCCCGCCGAACTGGCCGACAGGCAGCTCGTGGTGGAGGCCGTGGCCGAGGACCTCGAATCCAAGCGCCGGGTGTTCAAGACGCTCGACGCGGTCGTCACCGACCCGGACGCCGTCCTGGCCTCCACGACGTCCAGCCTGCTCGTGGCGGACCTCGCCGAGGTGACCGGCCGCCCCGAGGCCGTGGTCGGCATGCACTTCTTCAACCCGGTCCCGGTCATGCCGCTCGTGGAGGTCGTCCGATCCGACCGCACCGGCGACGCGACCGTCGACAGGGCCGAGTCGTACGTGGTCGACCTGCTCGGCAAGGAGGTCGTCAGGACCCGGGACCGCTGCGGCTTCGTCGTCAACGCGCTGCTGGTGCCCTACCTGATGGCCGCCGTCCGCATGTACGAGCGGGGCGTGGCCAGTGCCGAGGACATCGACCGCGGCATGACCCTCGGCTGCGGCCATCCGATGGGGCCGCTGGCGCTGCTCGACATGATCGGCATCGACACCATCACCGCCGTGGCGCGGAGCATGCGGGACAACTCCGACGACCTGATCGAGGAGGTGCCCCCCTTGCTGAGCCGGATGGTCGAGGACGGCCACCTCGGCCGGAAGGCGGGCCGGGGCTTCTTCCGCTACGACGGGACGGCATCGTGACCCCCACGCAGTCCGCACCCTCCCCGCACGACCTCCGAGGAGCAGCATGACCACGCCCGACGACCGCAACTCGCCCTGGGTCTACCGGTACCGTCCGGCACCCGACGCCCGGGTCCGGCTCGTCTGCCTGCCGCACGCGGGCGGCTCGGCCCCCTTCTTCGTCCCGGTGGCCAAGGCCCTCAGCCCGCACGTCGACGTGCTCGCCGTGCAGTACCCGGGACGCCTGGAACGCCGGAACGAGCCCCTGATCGAATCCCTCACCGAACTCGCCGCACGCGTCGTGGACGAACTGATCCCGTGGACGGACCGGCCGCTCGCGCTGTTCGGACACAGCCTCGGCTCCCTGCTCGGCTTCGAGGTTGCCCGGCTGATGACCGAGAAGGGCCACCCGCCCGTCCGGCTCTTCGCGTCCGGCCGCCGCGCACCGGACATCCACCGCGCCGAGTTCGACTACGAACTGGACGACCAGGGCCTGCTGCGCGCGATGGCGGAGCTCGGCGGCACCGATCCGCGCGTCCTCGCGGACGAGGAACTGATGCGCATGGCACTGCCGGTGATCCGTGCGGACTACCGGGCCGTGGAGACCTACCGGTACGAGGCCGGGCCGCCGCTCGGCTGCCCCGTGACCGTGCTGACCGGCGGGGACGACCCGAAGGTCTCGGCGGCGGACGCGGCCGCCTGGCGGGCGCACACCTCCGGCGCGTTCGAGGTGATCACGCTGCCCGGCGGCCACTTCTACCTCGTCGACCACCACGAGAAGGTGACGGACCTGATCGCGGACCGGCTGGCGGCACCGACCCCCACCCTCCGTTGACCCGCGGCGGCGAGGACCTCCCGTGACCCACACCACCGGCGTCGGCCCCGTCGGCCGCGAGGCACGGCGACTGGCGACGATGCCACCGCCGGTCCTCGCGGCCGGGTGCGCGCGACTGCGCCGCCGCACGGCCTCGGTCGCCCGGGGCGAGGCCGTCCTGCTGCAGGGCGGCAGCCGCGCCGAGCCGCTGCACGCCCTCACCGAGGACGCGATGCGGCGGCGGCAGCGGACCCTGCTCCAGATGGAGCTGGTCCTCGCGCACGCGACGGCACTGCCCGTCGTCAAGGTCGGCTGGACCGTGGGATCGTGCGCGCCGCCGTCCCCGGACGACCCGGCCGAGGGGCTGCGCCGGGAGTACGAGAGCTCCGTCACGGTGCTCAACCTGCTGAGGGCCCTCACCGCCGCTCCCGCCCCCGGTCTGCACCGGCTCCACGCCTGGAACGAGGAGCACGCCGCCGGCCCGGACTGCGGGGCCCCGCACGGGGAGCTGCTGGCCGCCATCGGCCGGAGCCTCGCCTTGCTGCGGTCCTACGGCCTCGACCCGAGCGGTGCCGGCGCACCGCCGGAGTTCTTCGTCGGGCACGAGAGCCGGCTGCTCGCCTACGAGCGGGCGCTCACCGCGACCGGGCCGCACCCGGAAGCGGGCCATGACGTCCCGTACGCCACGACCGGGCACCTGCTGTGGCCGGCCGAGCCGCACGAGCCGGGCGGAGACCACGTCCGCCACCTCTCCTCGGTCCACAACCCCGTCGCCGTCAGGCTCGGACCCGGTACCTCCCCGGACTCGGTGCTCGGCCACGTGGACCGGCTCGATCCGCACCGGGCGCCGGGACGGCTCACTCTCGTGGCCGGGATGGGCGCGGACCGGGTCCGCGACCTGCTGCCCGAGGTCGTCGAGAAGGTGCGGGCGGAGGGCGCCTCGGTCTGCTGGGTGAGCGATCCGGTGCGCGCCAACACCACGCGCGACGCGGTACGCGACGAGGTGCGGGGCTTCGTCGAGGTCCACCGCTCCCTGGGGACCCATCCGGGCGGCATCCACGTCGACCCGGTCGCAGCGGCCCCCGCGGCCGGTGGCGGCCCGGACCGCGGACCGGCCCTCGACGTGGCGTTCCACTTCGCCGAGGCCTGCGCCGGGGCATAGGGGGCGTCCGGTCGGGGCCGGGGCCTTCGCGTCCGGTCGGTCGGGGCCGGGGCCTTCGCGTCCGGTCGATCAGGGTCGAGCCCTCCGCGTCCGGTCGGTCGGGGCCGAGCCTCCGCGTCCGCCCGGCGCAGCGCCGGGCCCTCGGCTGATCCCCGAGACGGCCCCGAAGGTTCCGTCAGGCCTGCGTGGTGATGCCGCCGAGCCGGAGCGCCGCCTCGATCTCGTCGAGCTTGGCCTCGGACAGCACCCCGGCCCGCTCGATCACGTCCCGCTCCGTCAGCGTCGCGAGCCAGGTGCAGGGGGTCATGCCCGGCTGGGGGAAGGCGACCCGCACCACTCCGTCGAGCGACAGCCCGTCGGCGGCGCCCACGGGCACTTCGAGGCCGAGTCCCGTGATGTCGACGGTGACCGGCTCGACGATCTGCATCCCGACGAACTGGGCGTCGGCCCTCTCCGACAGCAGCACCACGGCCCGCCGCTCGCCGAAATCGGCCCACCAGACCTCACCACGCCGCACCGGTACCTCCAGACAGGACGAGAGGGCCGCTCCGAGGCGGACCGATCATCACCTTACTCCCGGCAGGGTGACCGAGGTCAGCACGAAGCCGCGCCCCACCGTCCAGCGCCCGGAGAACGTGTCGTGACGCCGGCCGGCCACCTCGGGCCCGGGCACCAGCAGCCGTGCCGAGAAGCTTCCCGCCGCGTCGAACTCGACCTCCGCCTCCTCGAATTCGAGCTCGCGCCCGGTCAGCGGGTACCAGGCCTTGAACACCGACTCCTTGGCGCTGAACAGCAGCCGGTCCCCGTGCACGTCGGGACGGCGCCGGGCCAGTCCGGCGAGCGCGGCCGCCTCGCGGGGCAGGGACACGGATGCCAGGACGCCCGCGGGCAACGGCAGGTTCGGTTCGGCGTCGATCCCCAGGGACGCCGCGACCCCGGTCCGCGCGACGGCCGCCGCGCGGAAGCCGGCGCAGTGCGTCATGCTGCCGCTGACCCCGTCCGGCCAGGTGATCAGGCCCCGCCTGCCGGGCACCAGGGGAGCCGGCGGCAGGCCGAGCGCGGCCAGGGCGCGCCGTGCGCACAGGCGCACGGTGGTGAACTCCGCCCGCCGGCCCGCCGACGCGTGGACGATCGCCGCCGACTCGGCGGGAAAGAGCCGGTCGGGTCCGCTCCGCCCGGCCGGCAGTTCCTCGTACGAGGTGACGCCGACGACCCCCTCGGGCAGGATCGCCGCGATCACGCCGTGCGCTCCGCCGCGGGACGGGGAAGGATCCGGCGCAGCGGCGAGCGGGGCGGCCGCTGCCGCCACTCCCGCGGGTAGCCGATCGACACCTCCTCGAAGCGCACCCCGTCGTGCCAGGTGACCCGGGGGATGTGGAGGTGCCCGTAGACGGCGGCGACGGCCCGGTAGCGCCGGTGCCAGTCGGCGGTCAGTTCCGTGCCGCACCACTGCGCGAACTCGGGATGGCGCAGGACGCGGGTGGGCTCCCGTACCAGCGGATAGTGGTTGACCAGGACCGTGCCGTGCCCGGGGTCGACGGCCGCGAGCCGCTCCTCGGTGAGCGCGACCCGGGCCCGGCACCAGGCGTCCCGCGACGGATACGGGTCGGGGTGCAGCAGGTACTCGTCCGTGCACACCACGCCCGACTCGTGGGCCACGCGCAGGGATTCCTCCTTGGTGCGGGCCCCGGGCGCCAGGAACGAGTAGTCGTACAGGACGAACAGCGGGGCGATCGTCACCGGCGCGTCCTCGCCGTGCCAGACCGGGTACGGGTCCTCGGGGGTCAGTACGCCCAGGGTGCGGCACAGCTCGACCAGGGCCTCGTAGCGGGCGACGCCGCGCAGCGTGACCGGGTCGGCGGGGTGGGTCCACAGCTCGTGGTTCCCGGGCGACCAGACGACCCGTGCGAAGCGGCCGGCGAGGAGCCGGAGGGCCCAGGCGATGTCCTCGAACTTCTCGCCGACGTCCCCGGCGACGAGCAGCCAGTCGTCGTCGGACTCCGGGCGCAGGGACTCCGTGATCCGCCGGTTCTCCTGATGGGTGACGTGCTGGTCGCTGAGCGCGAACAGCTTTCCGTGGGTCACGCGGGTGTCCTTCCGGCGGGGTGAACGGGGCCTGTCACGGCAGGTCCTGACGGCGCTTCACATTCAGCTTGCGGAACACCCGGGTGAGGTGCTGCTCCACGGTGCTGTGGGTGATCAGCAGCTGGGCAGCGATCTCCTGGTTGGTGTAGCCGCGGCCGGCGAGCGTGGCGACGTGCCGCTCCCGGGTGGTCAGGGCGGCGGTGCCGAGGGCGCCGCCCTTCGGGGCCTTCCTGGCCGGCCGCTCCGCGGGCTCGGCGGGAGCCGACGCGCCGGGGGCGACCTCGCGGCAGAGGGTCTCGGCGCCGGATGCCCGGGCGATCGGCCAGGCCCTGCGTGCCGCGCGCCGGGCACTGCCGTGGTCGCCGGCCGCCTTGTGCGCCCGGGACAGGTCGCTGAGGGTGCGGGCCAGTTCGAACTTGTCGTCGCACTCCTTGATGACGTCGACGGCCTGTTCGAGCAGCCGCGGCCGCTCGGCGGTGCCCGCGGCCGCCGCGAGGACGCGCAGCGCGAGGCCGCGGGCCCGGTGGCTGTCGGGCGAGAGCCTGCTCAGTTCGTCCCGCGCGAGCAGCCCGGCCTGGTCCTGCTTGCCGAGCATGAGCCAGGCCTCGGCGGCGCTGGTGCGCCAGGGCACGGGCCCGGTGCCGCGCACGGCCCATCTCCGGGTGAGCTTGCCGCACTGCAGGAAGTCGGCGAGCGCGGCCCGGGCCTGCCCGGTGGCGAGGCGGTAGTGGCCGCGGGCGTACAGGTAGTGCAGTCCGTAGCGGCTCTGGAGCATCGCCTCCGGGAACGGCTCCGCGAGCAGGGCCGCCGCCCGGTCGAGCTTGCCCCTGCGGACGTCGGCCAGCACGAGCGTGCCCAGCGGCAGGCCGAGCGCGACTCCCCACGCGTCGGCCGGCAGCAGGTCCAGGGCCTCCCGCGCGGAGGCCGAAGCGGCGTTCAGGTCGCCCGCCCGCAGGGCCGTTTCGGCCCGTACGGAGGTGAACACCGCCGACCACGTGGGGGTGTTGCGGGTGCTGGCCTCGGCCAGCAGATGGTCGCACCATCCGGTCGCGGTCTCGAAGCTGTCGGTGTACACCAGGCACAGCAGGGCGAGCAGGGCGGCCTCGCCGCTCCACAGCGAGTGGTGATCGGGCCGCGCCGTGTGCAGTACGGCGTCGGCCCGGGCGGCGAGCCGGGTGGCGTCGCCGCGGATGAGGTCCTCGGCGAGGGCCGCCGCCGTCGACCAGGGGTCGATCTGCCGGCCCGGCGCCTGGTGCGGGGCGGCCGGTGCCGGAGGCCGGGCTCCGCCGCCCGGGTGCGCGGGGTACACGCAGGTCAGCCAGGTGCGCACGCTGTGCAGGGCGGCCGAGTCCACGGGGTCGAGCCGGTGCCGTCCGGCCTCGGCCTGCTGCAGCAGACCCTGGACCGTGTCGAGTTCGCCGTGCCAGGACAGGGTCCACAGCAGGTCGAGCAGGTCGTGCGTGTCGGTGTGCCCGGCCGAGACGTCCTCGACCAGCGGTGCCAGGGAGTGCACGGCGGTCGGCGGGCGGAGCTGCCACTTGAGGCGGCCGAGCCGGGCCCGTACGGCCGCGCGGGACGAGTCGTCGCCGCGGGTGCGCTCGGCGAGCTCCAGGTAGTCGGCCGCCCGCCGGGGTTGGTGGGCGGCGAGGGAGTCGCGGGCCGCCTCCAGGAGGACGTCCCCGGCCCAGGACGGGCCGGTGTGCGCGACGGCCACGAGCTGTTCGGCGACCGCGACGGCCGGTGCGCTCTCGGCGTGCAGGAGTTCGGCGGCGCGGCGCCGCAGTGCGGCGTGGTCGGCGGCCGGCATGTCGTCCAGCACCTCGGCGGCCGCCGAGGGATGTCGGAACGCGGTCGCGTTCAGCAACCCGGCACTGTTCAGGGCGTGCAGGGCGCCTTCGGTCGCGGGCACGTCGAGACCGGTGAGCAGGGCGAGTCGCCGCGGCGGAGCGCCGTCCCCGAGGACCGCGAGGGCGCGCAGCACGACGAGCAGGTCGGGTTCGCCGTGGAAGAGGCAGTTCAGCAGGGCGCGGCCGTAGGCGCGCGGATCGTCCCCGAGTCCGGCGCGGTGGTCGCTCAGGAGGTTCTGGAGGACGAGCGGGTTGCCGCCGCTGGCGTCGGCGAATCCGGGGGCGAGCCGGGCCGCCTCCGTCGCGCCGAGGTGCCGGGTGAGCAGTCGGCCGACGCCTGCCCGGGTGAGGAGGCCGAGGTCGATCCGGTGGAGGTTGGGCTGCCGGAGCAGGTCGACCCGCAGCCGGTCGTCGGTGGCGCGCCGGCCGGTGTCGTCGGTCATGACGACCAGCGAACTCACGTTCCGGAGCCGGGGGAGGATCGAGGCCAGGTAGCGCAGCGAGGGGGCGTCGACCTCGTGGAGGTTGTCGATCCCGATCACGAGCCGGCGGTTCTCGGCGAGGTCGACCAGCGCCAGGACGATCTTGCGGAGGTCGGCCATGGTCGCGGCGGGCAGGCCGGCGGTGAAGGGACCGGCGGTGAAGGGGCCGGAAGCGACGGGACCGGTGGTCTCCTCGCGGGCCGGCATCGCGGTGAACAGGGCGTCCATGTCGTCGCGTACGCGCTGCGGAACCTGGGAGGTCTGGAAGAGCTGCGACAGGACTCCGAAGGGGAGTGCGCGCTCGGGACGGGACGCGGTCGCGCTGAGCACGAGGGCCTGGTCGGGGTCGACGGTTTCGAGGAAGTCGTGCAGGAGCTTGCTCTTGCCGCCGCCCAGCGGGGCGTGGACGAGGGCGATGCGCCCCCGGCCGGAGGCGGACTTGTCGAACAGCAGGTCGAGGGTCGCGAGGGCCTCGTCACGCTCCACCAGATCGGATGTGCGGGGCGCGGGGCTCTCTGGTGCTGCGTGCATTGCATGCCTCTGGGGTGCCGGAACCGATGACAGTCGAACGGGACGGAGACGGTCGTCCCGGTCTTCGCGACGGTGCGATGCGGTGCGTGTCCCAAGGCCGCGGCTGGGCCGCCGCGTTCTCCTCGAACCGGAGAACTCCGCCGGCCGGGGGGTGACGGACGACGGTGTCCACGCTGTCTCCCCCCTGTGCCGGTCCAGGCCCCCGTGCCCGGCACGGGGAACTGCTCGATGTTCGGGATCATTTCGAGTCTGCACGTGGCTGTCAATGTCATTCGAAATCGTGAACGGCGTGTGTCGTCGACCCTGATATTCCGCTTACGGGGAAGCCCACCGCCTCGGCGGTGATACCTGAACACATCGGATATGGCTGATCTTTCGTGAGTCGACAAACGGCGCCTGAGATGGATGAGTTCGGGTACGCGATGTCCCGGATGTCCGTGCCAACCCCCATCCCAGGGGCGGGGGTTGGCACGGACCGGCCACCGCGGACCCGTCGCCGGAGGCGCCCGGTCGGGTCAAGTGGAGGCGACTTCCCTCAGAGCCAGTCCCGCCGTTTGAAGACCACGTACAAACCGGTGCAGACGATCCCCATCAATCCGATCGCGAACGGATATCCGCCCGTCCAGTGCAGTTCCGGCAAGTGGTCGAAATTCATTCCGTAGATGGTTCCCACCAATGTCGGCGCGAAAAGAATGGCCGCCCAGGCGGAGATCTTCTTGATTTCCTCGTTCTGCTGGAAACCCGCCTCGGCGAGGGCGCGCATTTCCGCGTTCTGCTGCTGCGTGACGAGGGTGGCGTTGACGGTGAGAATGTCGGCGAGGGCCTGGCGGAAGCCGTCGACGCGCTCACTGGTGTGGGTGACGTGGTCGGCGACGTCGCGGAGGTAGCGCTGGAGCTCCTCGTCGGTGCCGTATTTGGCGAAGCCGGCCATGAGCGCGTGGAGCATGCCGACGAGGGGGCGGGTGGCGCGCTGGAACTCGACCATTTCGCGCGAGAGTTCGTAGATGCGGCGGGAGACGGCGGGGTCGCCGCCGAAGACCTCGGTCTCGATCTCGTCGATGTCGTTCTGGACGCCGGCCACGACGGGGACGTAACCGTCGACGACCGTGTCGAGGATGGCGTAGAGGACGGCCTCGGGACCCAGGGCCAGGAGGTCCGGGTTCTGCTCCATGCGGAGGCGGACGGCCGAGAGGTCCGGGGCGTCGCCGTGGCGGACGGTGATGAGGAAGTCGGGGCCCACGAACACGTGGAGTTCGCCGAAGTCGACCTCCTCGGGGGCGTCGAGGTAGCGGGCGGCCCGCAGGACGACGAAGAGCGTGTCGCCGTACCGCTCCAGCTTGGGGCGCTGGTGGGCCTCCAGGGCGTCCTCGACGGCCAGTTCGTGCAGGTCGAACTCGCTTGCCAGGGAGTGGAGTTCCTCCTCGGTCGGGCGCTGGAGGCCGATCCAGGCCATGCCGTCGGGGTGCTCGCGCAGCTGGCGGAAGGTGTCCGCCAGGGTGGCGGGGGAGGAGACCCGGCGGCCGTCGCGGTAGAGCGTCGACTGCACGACGCTCGGCTCCACCGGGGGCGGCTGCGCCGACGGGTCCGCGGCCGGCGGTTCGGGGTGGCGGCGCCAGGCCGCGCGGGGGCGGCGTTCGGACATCGTCGCGCACCTCCTCCTCGGTCTGCGGGACGGGAGTCCGGGGGCCCGGAGCTCTGCGGGACTGGAGCGGGCCCATGGGCCGAGAGCAGGATATATGGGGTGAATCGCTCCTGCCCGGATCTCGGCGGAGTTCGAATCAGGACAGTAGCTGTCCGCAAGTCTCGGTAGTGTGCCGATCATGGCCCTCAAGACGTCGCACCCCGTGCTCGGCACCCGCGCCCTGAACCGCGCCACCCTCGACCGGCAGCTGCTCCTGCGCCCCGCCGCGCTCGGCACGGAGGAGGCCGTGGCGCACCTCGTCGGCCTCCAGGCCCAGAACACCAAGCCCCCGTACCACGCGCTCGCCGCACGCCTGGACGGGTTCCGGCCCGAGGACCTGTCGGCCCTGATGGAGTCGCGCCGGGTCGCCCGCATCGTCTCGCTCCGGTCGACCGTCCACACCCACACCGCCCGCGACGCGGTCGGCCTGCGCCGGCTCGTGCAGGCCGGGGCCATCGACCGGGAGCTGAAGATGTTCCGCAAGGGACTCGACGGCGTCGACCTCGACCGGCTCGCCGCGCTGGCGGCCGAGTACGTCGAGGAGCGGCCCCGCACCCCCAAGGACCTGCGGGAGCGGCTGCTCGTGGAGTGGCCGGACGCCGACCCGCTGGCGCTGACCATCGCCGCCCGCTGCCTGCTCCTGATGGTCCAGGTCACCCCGCGCGGCCTGTGGCGGCGGAGCGGGCAGGTCGCGCTCACCACCACCCGCGTGTGGTTCGGCGACCCCGACGGGGAGGCCGCCGAGATCGACGAGACCGTACGGCGCTACCTCGGCGCCTTCGGCCCCGCCTCCGTCCAGGACATGCAGACCTGGTGCGGCCTCACCCGCCTCCGCCCGGCGTTCGAGCGGCTGCGGCCCGAGCTCCTCGTCTTCCGGGACGAGCGCGGCACCGAGCTCTTCGACCTCCCCGACGCGCCCCGCCCCGACGAGGACACCCCCGCGCCGCCCCGGCTCCTCCCCGAGTTCGACAACCTGCTCCTCTCGCACGCCGACCGCACCCGCGTCGTCCCCGCCGAGTACCACGGCCGTACCTGGACCGGGAACCAGGCGCACCGCACCTTCCTCGTCGACGGCCTCCTCGCCGGCATCTGGCGCCTCGACGAGGCGAAGGACCGCACGACCCTCACGATCGAACCCTTCGCGCCCCTGACGCGCGCGACGCGCACCGCCCTCACCGCCGAGGCCGAGCGGACCCTCCTGCTCCTGTCGCCGCCCGGCACCCCGTACGACATCGTCCACGTCGGCCCGTGACGCCGGGCATGACGCCGGAGGAGGTCGAGGCGGTCCTGACCGCGGCGGGCTGGTCGCGGGGGCGTGACGTCGGCGCGCGCCTGCCCCGGCTCCTGGGCTTCGTGACCGACCGCTTCGCCGAGGAGGGCCACCCGGTCGAACCGTTCCGGGCCGCCCGGGACTTCGTCCGGGAGTTCGGCGGACTGCGCCTGGTGGTTCCGGGGACGCCGCCGGACACCGTCGGCTTCACGCCGCACTGGATCTACGAGGAGAGCGCCGAGGACGTCGCCGAACTCGCCCGGAACGTGGGGGAGCGGCTCTTCCCCGTCGGCTACGAGACGTTCGACGGGGCGATGGTCCTCATCGACGAGACCGGACGCTTCTTCCTCCTGCACCACACCGGCCCCGCGTTCCTCGGCGCGACCGCGTACGAGGCCATCGGATGCCTGCTGCGCGGCCCCCAGCGGGACGCGCGGGACCTCTTCGTCTGAACCCGCCGCCCGGGGACCGGCCCCCCGCCCGTCAGGGCAGCGCCCCCGCCCTGCGGGCCGCCACCACCGCCTCCGTCCGGGTGTGGGCGCCCAACTTGCGCATGGCCGAGCGCAGGTACCCCTTCACCGTCTCCGGGCGCAGGCCGAGCCGGCGGGCGGCCGTCGCGTTCGTGGCGCCGGAGGCGACGGCGGCGAGGACGTCGGTCTCGCGGGGAGTGAGGGTGACGCCGGGGACGGGCGCCGGGGTGCCGGAGGCGGACCGGAGACGACCGCAGACGGCGAGCAGGCGCTCCCGCAACTCGGGGTCGGTCACGCGGGGCGCCAGTTCGCGCAGCTCGCCGTAGGCCTGCCGCACCTCCTCCCAGGACGGACCGGGAGACGGCGGTGCGAGGAGCCGGTGCACCTCGTCCCGCACGGCGAGGGCCTGCTCCACGTCGCGGGCCGCGGCGACCGCCGCGTCGAAGACGCGCTCGCCGATCGGGAGGGCGTCGCGCAGCGCCCCGTACAGCACGCCGCGCACCTTGCGGCGCACGACGACGGGCACCGCGATCACCGAGCGGAGGCCCTCCGCCGAGACGGGGCCGTCGTACTCGTGCGTGATGTGCTGCGCCGAGGGGTAGTCCGTGACGGCGCAGGGGCGGGCGAGGGCCAGGCACTTCCCGCCGAGACCGGACCCGGCCGAGATGGCGAGCCCGTGCAGCGCCGGGGTCACCGCCCCGTTCAGCTCGCCGATCCGCAGGCCCCGGGCCTCGTGGAGCAGCCCGCCGAAGACCACCTGGAGGCCGGTGGTGCGGCGCAGGCGCAGCAGCGCGCCGCGCAGCTCCACCGAATCGACGTGCTCGCGCACCGTGCCCACCCCTTCGTCGCCGGTCTGGTTCACCCCCGAACGGGGGTAGTGAGACCTGGGTCACTGATTACACGATGTCCGGGACCGGTCCCGCAACGAGGAGGACACATGACGGCAGCGAGCGCGACCAGCGCGACGGAGGCGTTCCGGACGGCCCGGGACTTCCTGCTCCGACATCGCGACGACTACGAGACGGCCTACGAGGGCTTCGCCTGGCCCCGGCCCGACCGTTTCAACTGGGCGCTCGAATGGTTCGACGTCATCGCCGAGGGCAACGACCGGACCGCCCTGCACATCGTCGAGGAGGACGGCTCCGAGACGAAGGTGTCCTTCGCCGAGATGTCCGCCCGCTCGAACCGGGTCGCGAACTGGCTCCGCGCCCAGGGCGTCCGCGCCGGCGACCGGATCATCGTGATGCTCGGCAACCAGGCCGAGCTGTGGGAGACCGTGCTCGCCGCGATGAAGCTGCGCGCCGTCGTCATCCCCGCGACCCCGCTCCTCGGCCCCGCCGACCTGCGCGACCGCGTCGACCGGGGCCGCGCCCGCCACGTGATCGTGCGCGCCGAGGACACGGCCAAGTTCGACGACGTCCCCGGCGACTACACCCGGATCGCGGTCGGCGGCGACGGGGTGAGCTGGCTCGGCTACGAGCACGCGGCCCACGAGTCCGCCGACTTCGAGCCCGACGGCGCCACCCTCGCCGGCGACACGCTCATGCTGTACTTCACCTCCGGCACCACCGCCCGCCCCAAGCTCGTCGAGCACACCCACACCTCGTACCCGGTCGGGCACCTCTCGACCATGTACTGGATCGGCCTCAAGCCCGGCGACGTGCACCTCAACATCTCCTCGCCCGGCTGGGCCAAGCACGCCTGGTCCAACCTGTTCGCCCCGTGGAACGCGGAGGCGACCGTCTTCATCCACAACTACACGCGCTTCGACCCGGCGCGGCTGATGAGCGAGATGGAGCGGAACGGCGTCACCAGCTTCTGCGCCCCGCCGACCGTCTGGCGGATGCTCATCCAGGCCGACCTCGGCCAGCTGAAGACCCCGCCCCGCGAGGTCGTCGCCGCCGGCGAACCGCTCAACCCCGAGGTCATCGAATCCGTCCGGCGCTCCTGGGGCGTCACCATCCGGGACGGCTTCGGCCAGACCGAGACGGCCGTGCAGGTCTCCAACAGCCCCGGACAGCGGCTCAAGGAGGGCTCCATGGGCCGCCCGAGCCCCGGATTCCGCGTCACCCTCGTCGACCCGGTGACCGGCAGGCCCGACGTCGAGGAGGGCGAGATCTGCCTGGACCTGTCGGCCAACCCGGTGGGCCTGATGACCGGCTACCACGGAGACCCGGAGCGTACGGCCGAGGCCATGGCGGACGGCTACTACCGCACCGGCGACATCGGCTCCCGCGACGCGGACGGCTACATCTTCTACGTCGGCCGCTCGGACGACGTCTTCAAGGCCTCCGACTACAAGATCAGCCCCTTCGAGCTGGAGAGCGCGCTCCTGGAGCACGAGGCCGTCGCCGAGGCCGCCGTCGTCCCCGCCCCCGACCCGGTGCGGCTCGCCGTCCCGAAGGCGTACGTCGTCCTCGCCGCCGGCTGGCAGCCGGACGAGGAGACCGCGAAGGCGCTGTTCGCCCACTCGCGCGCGGTCCTCGCCCCCTACAAGCGCGTCCGCCGCATCGAGTTCGCCGAGCTCCCCAAGACCGTCTCCGGCAAGATCCGCCGGGTGGAACTGCGCCGCCTCACCGCCGAGGGCGGCGGCAAGGAGTACGTGGAAGGAGACCTCGGATGACCGGCACCACGGACGGCACCACGGAACTCTCGTACGCGCACGGGGCGTCCACCACCGCGCTCCTCGGCGACACCATCGGCGCCAACCTCGACCGCGCCGTCGCCGCCTGGCCGGACCGGGAGGCACTCGTCGACGTGCCCACCGGACGGCGCTGGACCTACGCCCGATTCGGTGCGGACGTCGACCGGTTGGCCGGTTCGCTGCTCGGCAGCGGGGTGCGGAAGGGCGACCGGGTCGGCATCTGGGCGGTCAACTGCGCCGAATGGGTCCTCGTCCAGTACGCCACCGCCCGCATCGGCGCCGTGATGGTCAACATCAACCCGGCCTACCGCGCCCACGAGCTGGCGTACGTCCTCGACCAGGCGGGGATCACCCTGCTGTTCGCCTCACTCACCCACAAGACCAGCGACTACCGGGCCATGGTCGAGCAAGTGCGGCCGGAGTGCCCGCGGTTGCGCGAGGTCGTCTACTTCGGGGACGCGAGCTGGGACGCCCTCCTCGGCCGCACGGCCGGCGAACTGCGCCCGGAGCCGCTCTCCTGCGACGAACCCGTCAACATCCAGTACACCTCGGGGACCACGGGCTTCCCCAAGGGCGCCACGCTCTCCCACCACAACATCCTCAACAACGGCTACTTCGTCGGCGAGATGATCGCCTACACCGAGCAGGACCGGATCTGCGTCCCGGTGCCCTTCTACCACTGCTTCGGCATGGTGATGGGAAACCTGGCGGCCACCTCGCACGGTGCGTGCATCGTCGTCCCGGCCCCCTCCTTCGACCCCGCCGCCACCCTCCGGGCGGTGCAGGAGGAGCGCTGCACCTCCCTCTACGGGGTGCCGACCATGTTCATCGCCGAGCTCAACCTGCCCGACTTCGCGACGTACGACCTCTCCAGCCTCCGCACCGGCATCATGGCGGGCTCGCCGTGCCCGGTGGAGGTGATGAAGCGGGTCGTCGCCGAGATGAACATGGCCGAGGTGTCGATCTGCTACGGCATGACCGAGACCTCGCCCGTCTCCACCCAGACCCGCCGCGACGACGACCTGGAGCGCCGCACCGGCACCGTCGGCCGGGTCATGCCCCACGTCGAGGTGAAGGTCGTCGACCCGGCCACCGGCCTCACCGTCGAGCGCGGCACGGCCGGGGAGCTGTGCACCCGCGGCTACAGCGTGATGCTCGGCTACTGGGAAGAACCGGCGAAGACCGCCGAGGCCGTCGACGCCGGCCGCTGGATGCACACCGGCGACCTGGCCGTGATGCGCGCCGACGGCTACGTCCAGATCGTCGGCCGCATCAAGGACATGATCATCCGAGGCGGCGAGAACGTGTACCCGCGCGAGATCGAGGAGTTCCTCTACGGGCACCCCAAGATCGCCGACGTCCAGGTCGTCGGCGTCCCCGACGAGCGGTACGGCGAGGAGATCCTCGCCTGCGTCATCCCCCGCGACCCCGCCGACCCGCCGACCCCGGAGGACGTCACGGCCTTCTGCCGCGACCGGCTCGCCCACTACAAGATCCCGCGCCGGGTGGAGATCCTCACCGAGTTCCCCATGACCGTCAGCGGCAAGGTGCGGAAGGTGGAGCTGCGGCAGCGGTACGGCCCCGCCTGAGACCGGCCGGTGGGCGCACGCCGGCCGACCCCGTACGCGACCCCGTGCGCCGGCCGACCCCGCGTCGGTCCCGACCCCGTACGTCAGCGGACCCCGTACGTCAGCAGACCTCCCTGCGCATGCAGATCCGGGGCCAGGCGGACAGGCCGTGTGCCGCCTCGGCACGGCTGATGGCGAGCAGGCCCTCGGTGAGGGCCGGGTCGGACTCGGCGAGCGGCCGGAAGCCGATCCGCGCGTAGTACGGGGCGTTCCACGGGACCTCGGTGAACGTCGTCAGGGTCAGCGCCGCCAGGCCCTGCTCCCTGGCGGCCGACTCCAGATGCTCGATCAGCGCCCGGCCGACGCCCCGGCGGGCGGCGTCCGGGTGCACCGACACCTGCTCGATGTGGGCGGAGCCGTCGACCGTGTCGGCGAGCAGATACGCGACCGGGCGGTCGGCGGCGTCCACCGCCACCCAGGCCCGGCCCGCGCGGCGGTACGTCTCCAGGACGTCCAGGGGCAAGGGGTCGTCGTCGGCGATCGCCGCCATGCCGAGGGAACGGAACGGCTCGCCCGCCGCCCGTTCGATGTCCTGGAGCAGCGGGAGTTCGGCCGGAGCGGCCGCTCTGATGCGCATAGGACAGTATGGCGCGACGTCACCGGGAAGGGCCGCCCGTGCTCGGACCCGGCTCCGGAGGCGGCCTGTTTCCGTACCCGCCGACGGTCGGACCCGGCGGCCCGCCCCCGTACCCGCCGACGGTCGGACCGTCGTCGTCGGGGCGGTCGAGGAGACCGCCCTCCCGGGAGAAGCGCGGCAGGAACAGCGCGAGCGCCGGATCGCCGTACAGGGCGACGTACAGCTGGACGAGCCGCCCGTCGGTGACCTCGCTCCGGTGGGCCGGCAGCGGATACCGCTCCCGCAGGCCGTCGAGCAGCCGCCCCGCCGCCCGGGTGGCGGGCGGCAGCCGCAGCAGCACGACCGCCGCCAGGACCGGCGGCACACCGGTGGCGACCGCTGCGGCGACGTGGGTGCCGGGGGCCGCCGCGGTGAACAGCCCCGCCGCCGCGCCCGCCACCACCGTCAGCGGCACGCAGCCCAGGAGAACCCGGGCCGCCCACAGCCGTGCGAGCGGCCGCAGCAGCCCCGACCCGCGGAGTTCGGCGCGCAGCGCGTCCACGGCCCGCCGCGCCTCGGGACGCGAGGCGAGGGCCCGCAGCCCGAACGCCCGGTGGAGCGCCCCGTGCACGCCGAGCTGGACGGGGTCGCTGGTGCGCCCCGGACCGCCATTGGCCCGAATCGTATGTTTGCGGCCCGCCGCGACCGCCCCGCGCTGGTGCAGGGCCACGAGCGCGACGGTCACCGCCGCCCGCCGCCCGCCCCGCAGCAGCGCGAGCACCTGCGGCGGCGGCACCTCGTCCGCGCACGGCGCACCGCTTTCCCGGCTGCGGGTTCGCAACAACGCTGCGGCGAGGAGGAGTTCTCCCCACGCGGCACCGATGAACCACCACATCCCCGTCGTCATGACGCCCACCCCCAGAGGGTGTTGTGCCCGGCGGAACATGATCGTCACGCGTGAATGGCCGGTTTCGGATGCCGAGGTGTCGTGGACGGCACGTGCCGGGGTGCCGCCGACCGCACCGACGGCGCCGACGGCGGGGTCCCGTCCCTCAGGCTCCGCCGGCCGCCAGTTCGTCGGCCGCGAGGTTCACCGGCTGCGGGGTGCCGGTCAGGTCGAGGACGAACAGCGGGAGGCCGATCTCGGCGGCGCGCGAGCGGGCCTCCGGGGTGTAGCCGGCGAGCGAGAAGAACACGCTCACCGCGGAGGCGCTCAGCCCGTTCAGCCAGAGGCACTCGACCGCCCGCAGCCCGGTCTGCCGGGTGCTCGGGTCGACCTGGGCCACCAGCCCGGGCGCCCGCAGGTCCACCCCGGAGACCGGCCGCTCCTCGGGCTGGACGACGTCCCTGAACCCGAGCCACCGCAGATACCCGGCCGCCGCCGCCACCGCGTCCCGCGCCGTCCTGATCGTCACCGGCCGGAAGGCCCCTCGCGCCGGAGCCGGCCGCGGGGCCGTCGGCGGCAGCGGAAGGTGCGCCGGATACCGCTCGGCGAACGAGCGGTGCGCACCCACCCGGGGCGGCACCCCGGCGGCACTCTGCGCGGCCGCACCCGGTCCGGCGGCCGCCCGCCCCGCGTCGCGCTCGCCGGAGCGGGGACCTTCGGAGCGGGGACCTTCGGGGCGCGGGCCTTCGGGGCGCGGACCGTCGGGACGAGCAGCGTCACCACGAGAACCGTCGGGGTGAGGGCCGTCGGGACGCTTGCCGTCGGCGCGAGGGTCTTCGCCCCGCTGGTCTTCGCCCCGGTGGCCATCGCCCTGCCGGTCGTCCGCACGGGAGCCGTCGCCCCGCGCCGCGGGCCCCCTGCCGAACCAGTCGGAGCCGGGGTCGGCGTCCCGTGGCCGGGCGGGGGCGGGGTAGTCCCCGGGGCCGCCGTCGGCCCCGCGGGCGCCGTGGCCGAAGGCGATCCCGCCCGGCCCGGCCCCCTCGGACCCCGGCCTTCCGCCGTCTCCGGGATCGTGCGCCGTTTCCGGCCAGGGCACGACGGGCCCGTCGGAGGGCCCGGGGGTGGCGCTGCCCTGGCCGCCGACGCCGCCCGGTGCCGCGCCGCCGTGCTGCGGGGAGGCGCCGGGGGCCGTGAGGGAAGGCCCGGTGCGGTCCGGTCCCGGTGCGGGGCGGGGGTGGGCCGGGGTGGTCTCGGGGGCGGGGTAGCCGGCGCCGGAGGGCGGCGGCGGGGCGGGTTCGGTCACCGGGCGTACGGGGACGCGGAGGACCGTGCCGCAGGAACACCCGAGCTCGGGGTGGGGCCAGTCGTCCTCGCGGCCGCAGGCGCCGCAGCGGACGGTGACCCATTCGTCCGTCCAGTTCCGGTGCGTGATCGGCTCCGCCGCCGCGCCGGCCGTCACCGGCGGCGCCACGGGGCTGCCGCACGCGCAGGGGAAGACCGGCGCCGCGTACGCCTGCGTGCGCTGGCACTCCGGGCAGCGCACCGGTACGGAATCGCCCACAACCCAACCCCCTGTCGTTCCGTCCCATCGTCCACCCATCCGCCACCTCGGTGGAGGGTGTTCGGCCACTTCGGTGATCCCGCGGGGCGGACTTCTCTTGACGGCCCTCCGTGACCCCACCTACATTGCTTCCGTATAGCAGAACAGTATTTCCGCATTACGGAAACAGGCCGCGAAGCGCCCCGAGTCGCAGCGCGTGCCCGCATCCGACCGGCCGAAGCAGGAGCACTCCCATGCCTCGTATGACCGCCGCCGCAGCGGCCGTTGAGATCCTCAAGCGCGAAGGCGTCACCCAGGCGTTCGGCGTCCCCGGCGCGGCGATCAACCCCTTCTACCGCGAGCTCAAGAACGTGGGCGGCGTCGGCCACACGCTCGCCCGCCACGTCGAGGGCGCGTCCCACATGGCCGAGGGCTACACCCGGGCCAAGGCCGGCAACATCGGCGTCTGCATCGGCACGTCCGGCCCCGCCGGCACCGACATGATCACCGGCCTGTACTCGGCCATCGCGGACTCGATCCCGATCCTCTGCATCACCGGCCAGGCTCCGGTCTCGAAGCTCCACAAGGAGGACTTCCAGGCCGTCGACATCGCCACCATCGCCAAGCCGGTGACCAAGGCCGCCACGACCGTCCTGGAGGCCGCGCAGGTCCCCGGCGTCTTCCAGCAGGCCTTCCACCTGATGCGCTCCGGCCGTCCCGGCCCGGTCCTCATCGACCTCCCGATCGACGTCCAGCTGACCGAGATCGAGTTCGACCCGGAGACCTACGAGCCGCTGCCGGTCTACAAGCCGCGGGCCACCCGCGCGCAGGCTGCGAAGGCGCTGAGCTTCCTCCTGGAGTCCGAGCGCCCGCTGATCGTCGCCGGCGGCGGCATCATCAACGCCGACGCCACCGACCTGCTCGTCGAGTTCGCCGAGCTGACCGGCATCCCGGTCATCTCCACCCTGATGGGCTGGGGCACCATCCCGGACGACCACGAGCTCGCCGCCGGCATGGTCGGCGTCCAGACCGCGCACCGCTACGGCAACGCGACCTTCCTGGAGTCGGACTTCGTCCTCGGCATCGGCAACCGCTGGGCCAACCGCCACACGGGCTACAACCTGGAGGCGTACACCAAGGGCCGGAAGTTCGTCCACGTCGACATCGAGCCCACCCAGCTCGGCAAGATCTTCGCCCCCGACTACGGCATCGCCTCCGACGCCAAGGCCGCGCTCGAACTCTTCATCGAGATCGCCAAGGAGCTGAAGGCCGCGGGCGAGCTGCCCGACTTCTCCGCCTGGGCCGCCTCCGCGCAGGAGCGCAAGGCCACCCTCCAGCGCCGCACGCACTTCGACAACATCCCCCTGAAGCCGCAGCGCGTCTACGAGGAGATGAACAAGGCCTTCGGCCCGGAGACCCGCTACGTCACCACGATCGGCCTCTCCCAGATCGCGGCCGCGCAGTTCCTGCACGTCTACAAGCCGCGCCACTGGATCAACTGCGGCCAGGCCGGCCCGCTCGGCTGGACCATCCCGGCCGCGATCGGTGCCGCCACCGCCGACCCGGAGACCCCGGTCGTCGCGCTCTCCGGCGACTACGACTTCCAGTTCATGATCGAGGAGCTGGCGGTCGCCGCCCAGCACAAGGTCCCCTACGTCCACGTCCTCGTGAACAACGCCTACCTCGGCCTGATCCGCCAGGCGCAGGGCGGCCTCGGCATCAACTTCGAGGTCAACCTCGAGTTCGAGAACATCAACACCCCGGAGATCGGCGTCTACGGCGTCGACCACGTCAAGGTCGCCGAGGGCCTGGGCGTCAAGGCCATCCGCGTCACCGACCCGGACAAGCTGGGCGAGGCGCTGGAGGAGGCCAAGAAGCTGGCCGTCGAGCACCAGGTCCCGGTCGTCGTCGAGGCCATCCTGGAGCGCATCACCAACATCGCGATGAGCAAGACGGTCGACATGAGCGACGTCACCGAGTTCGAGGAGCTCGCGACCGAGCCCGGCCACGCGCCGACCGCGATCAAGGCCCTCAAGGTCTGACCCCGGCAGCCGTGACCCGGCCCCCGCCCCGCTGAGCACCGGGGCGGGGGCCGCCCGCGTTCACCCACCGCCCGCGCCCACCACGGGTCCGCGTTCACCACGGGTCCGCGTTCACCGCCGGCCCGCCGGGTCCCCCGCCCGGACGAGCACCGCGCCCGCCTCCGTCCACGCGTACAGCACCGACCGGCCCGCCCGCCCCCGCCGCACGAGCCCGGCGTCCCGCAGCACCTTCAGGTGCCGGCCCACCGACCCGAGGCCCTGCCCGGTCAGCGCCACCAACTGGCTCGTGGACAGCGGGGTTTCGAGCCGTACGAGTACCCCGGCCCGCGCCGTCCCGAGCAGCGCGCCGAGCGCCTCCGGCACGACGGGGCCCGCGCGGTCCGCGAGTACGCCCGCGCACGCGTACACGACCGCGAACCGTTCCGTGCCCTCCCAGGACACCCATCCGGTGTCCGGGGTCACCGGCACGAAGAACAGCCGACCGCCGTCGACCGAACGCGGGGGATAGGCGCGGGTGTTGACCTGCAGACGGCCGTCGCCGAGCCACCGCAGCCTCCCCGGGTGCAGTTCGTCGAGGGCCGCCGCCCAGCCGTCCCGACCCAACCGGGCGGTCCGCGCCACCACATCGGCCTCCAGGATCCTGCGGCGGCGCGGCCAGTCGGGCAGCACCGTCTCCCGCCACACCCAGGTCAGGACCTCCGCCATCCGGCGCGGAAGATCCCCCGCCGACCTCAGCGGCTCCGGTACGGGGCCACCGACCGCCACCTCCAACTGGGCCACGGCGTCGCCCGGTTCGGCGTCACGCACCGCCGCGACCTCTTCCTCGAAGGACCGCTCGTGCCCGCCGGTCGGCGTCGGCGTCAGGAAGTCGGCGTTCCAGGTGGGCCCGAGGGCGGCCCGTACGAGCAGCGCGTCGAGGGGCTCCGCGGCGAGGCGCCCGCGGTACGCGGGCAGGTGGGCGGCCAGCCAGGCCCGCTCGCCCGGATGGGAGCCCACTCCCGCGTGCAGGGTCTTGAGCGCCGCGACCGTCTCCGCGAGCGGCGACACGAGGAACCTGCTCCCGGCCAGCGAGTCCGTACCGATCCGCCACCACCCCATGCCGCCCGCCCCACCTTCCGTCCCTCGCCCGCCGAGCCCTGCGTGCCCAGCTCAGCCCTGCCTCGCCCTGCCCAGCTCAGCCCTGCCTCGCCCAGCTCAGCCCTGCCTCGCCCAGCTCAGCCCTGCCCCGCGTGCTCTGCCCCGCCCCGCGCGCGCCGCCCCTTCATGTGCGCGCCTTGCCCTGCGTACCCTGCCCAGCCCTGCGTACCCTGCCCAGCCCCGCGTACTCCGCTCCCCGTGCGGTCCGTCATCCCGCCCGCCCGCGTGCTGGGTGCACCCCCGCGTCCTACGGCCGCCGTTTCGCCTCCCCGCGAAACAGTACCGATGCGGCCGACCCGCCCGGAGACTCCCCGCATGCCCCGCTACCGCACCCTCTTCCGCACGCCCGAGTTCACCCCGCTCTTCCTCGCCGGCTCGGCCCAGACCGCCGCCCAGACCGTCGCGGGGCTCGGTCTCGCCACGCTCGTCTTCCGCGCGACGGGCTCGCCGTTCCTGTCGGCGCTCGCGCTCTTCGGGCCGTCGCTCGCCCAGCTGCTCGGCGCGACCACGCTGCTCTCCGCCGCCGACCGGCTGCCGCCGCGCGCCGCGCTCTCCGGGATCGCCCTCTTCTTCGCGGCGGCCACCGCGGTCCTGGCGGTCCCGGACCTGCCGGCCTGGGCGTTCTGCGCGGTCCTCCTCGCGAAGGGGCTCGCGGCCTCGCTGGGCGGCGGGGTGCGGTACGGGCTCCTGAACGAGATCCTCCCGCGCGAGCGGTACCTGCTGGGCCGTTCGGTGACGAACATGGCCTCCGGGGCCTGCCAGATCGGCGGCTTCGCCACCGGCGGGCTCCTCGTCGCGCTGCTGTCGCCGCGCGGCGCGGTCCTCGCCGGCGCGGGGCTGTACCTCGCGGCCTCCGCCGTCGCCCGGCTGGGCCTCGGGGAGCGCCCGCCCCGGGCGGCCGGCCGGCCCTCGGTCGCCGAGACCCGGCGGAGCAACGCGCGGCTGTGGTCCTCGCCCGCCCGCCGCCGCGCCTACCTCGCCCTCTGGGTGCCGAACGGGCTGGTCGTCGGCTGCGAGTCGCTCTTCGTGCCGTACGCACCCGAGCGCGCCGGGCTGCTCTTCGCGTGCGGCGCGCTCGGGATGCTGGCCGGGGACGTCGCCGTCGGCCGCTTCGTACCGGCGCGGGTGCGCGGCCGGATCCGCTTCCCGCTCCAGGCGCTGCTCGCGGCGCCGTTCCTGCTGTTCGCCGTCGACCCGGGGCTGCCGCTCGCGGTCGCCGCCGTGACCGTGTCGGCGGTCGGGTACGGGGCGAGCCTGCTGCACCAGGAACGGCTGATGGAACTGGTGCCGGAGGAGCTGAGCGGTCATGCCCTCGGGCTGCACGCCTCGGGGATGCTCGCCCTCCAGGGGGTGAGCGCCGCGCTGGCCGGCACGCTCGCCCAGTACACGTCACCGCGTGCGGGGATGGTGGTCCTCGCCGCCGCCTCGCTCGGAGTGACGCTCTGCCTCGCCCTGGCCGAGCGCGGCGAGCGAGGGGCGGGCGGGGCCGGGGCGGAGCGTCGCGGCGAGCGCGGGGAGGTGTCTACCGGGGCGCCGTCGAGCGCAGCACGACCGTCTCCTCGCAGGGCCCGTCGGCGAACAGCTTGAGCGCCTCGACCTCGTCCTTGTCGGCGGAGAGGCCCCAGCGGAGCTTGGTGGCCACCCACTCGCCGACGTAGCGGCAGTACTGTCCGGCGTCCGAGGGCACCCACTCGGCGGGATCCCGGCCCGCCTTGTCCTTGTGACTGCGGGCCGTGACGGCGACGAGGGTCGCGGCCGCGCCCTGGTCGTTGGCGTACCGTTCGCGCCGCGCCGCGGTCCAGCCGGACGCCCCCGACTCCCAGGCCTCCTGGAGCGCGACGAGGTGGTCGACGCGGAGGGCGGTCGGGTCGGTGACGCTCTGGCCGTCGTAGTACGAGGTCCAGCGGCCACCGGTGAGGGCGCAGTCCGCCCCGGTCCGCGGGGCGTCGACGGCCTCGGCGAGCAGTACCTCGGAGTGGGTGTCGCAGCCGTCCGCGGGGTCGAGCCCCTTGTTCCAGTGGCGGAACGCGGTCTCCTTGTACCCGTCCGGGTCCTCGGCGGCCTCGGCGAGCCCGGCGAGCGCGTCGGGCAGCAGGACGACGTTCGCGGAGAGGGCGGGGGAGGGCGCGGCCAGCGGCGACAGGATCAGCGCGAGCGGTGTGAGGCCGCGCATCAGGTTCTTGATCATGTACGAGTGGATAGCGCCGGTGCCGGGGCGACGCGGGCCCGAATCGCGGTGCGCTCGTCCGAGCGGGTGCGGATCTTCACCGCAGAAACGATGCGCTGCGGCGGCGTACGGGCGGAGAAGGAGCCGTACGGACGGAGAAGAGCGCGGAACCAGGGACCGTAAACCTGGTTCCGCGCTCTCGTCTGATGACCGCCCGACGGCACGAGGCTGGCGCGACAGGACGTTCGCGCCGCCGGGCGGAGTCTGTGGGCCCCCGAAGGGGCGGGTGGGGCGTTGGGACCGCGGCGGTGCCGACGGGCGCGCGGGTCGGTCCCTTCTTTCAGGTCAAGAAGGGGGCCTTGCGCCCTTACCACCGCACTGGCTCGGAGCCGCCGCGGTCCTCACGCTTGTCCGGTCCGCCGACCACCCCTCATCCGGGCCGGCGATCCGGACCGCGTACGGCACTGACCTCCCGTCAGGTGCCGTACGCAGTCTGGGTGTTCTCCGAGGATCAGTCCTCGCGCAGGGCGCGGACGGCCTCGGCCACGCGCTTGCCGTAGTCCGCGTCGGCGGCGGCGAAGTGCGCGAGGTTCTTCTCGATGACGTCCTCGCGGGACACCTGGGACAGGCCGCCGGCGATGTTGGCGACCAGACGGCCCTTCTCGTCCTCGGACATCAGGCGGTAGAGCTCACCGGCCTGGAAGAAGTCGTCGTCCTTGGTGTGCGCGGGCGCCTCGTGGGTGCCGGTCCAGCCGTGGATCGCGAGCGGCGCGGAGAGCGCGGCGTCGGTCTGGGCCGGGCCCTGGTACGAGTTGGGCTCGTAGTTCTTGTCGTGGCGCGAACCGTTGCGGGTGGCCATGAAGCCGTCCCGGCCGTAGTTCTGGGCCGTGGTCGCCTTGGGGGCGTTCACCGGCAGCAGGGTGTGGTTCACGCCGAGGCGGTAGCGGTGGGCGTCCGCGTAGGCGAAGAGGCGGCCCTGGAGCATCTTGTCCGGCGACGGGCCGATGCCCGGGACGAAGTTGTTCGGGGAGAACGCGGCCTGCTCGACCTCGGCGAAGACGTTCTCCGGGTTGCGGTCGAGGACCAGGCGGCCCACGCGCTGGAGCGGGTAGTCGCTGTGCGGCCACACCTTGGTGAGGTCGAACGGGTTGAAGCGGTACTCCGCGGCCTCGGCGGCCGGCATGACCTGGACGTACAGGGTCCACGAGGGGTTCACGCCGCGCTCGATCGCCTGGAGCAGGTCGGTCTGGTGCGAGTTCGCGTCCTTGCCGACGAGCTCGGCGGCCTGGTCCGCGGAGAGGCTGCGGATGCCCTGGTTCGTCTTGAAGTGGTACTTGACGAAGAAGGCCTCGCCCGCCTCGTTGGTCCACTGGTAGGTGTGCGAGCCGTAGCCGTTCATGTGGCGGTACGAGGCCGGGATGCCGCGGTCGCCCATGAGCCAGGTGATCTGGTGGGTCGCCTCGGGGGCGTGGGCCCAGAAGTCCCAGACGTTGTCCGCCTCCTGCTTGCCCGTGAAGGGGTCGCGCTTCTGGGAGTGGATGAAGTCGGGGAACTTGATCGGGTCCTTGATGAAGAACACCGGGGTGTTGTTGCCGACGAGGTCGTAGTTGCCCTCTTCGGTGTAGAACTTCAGCGCGAAGCCGCGGGGGTCGCGGACCGCGTCGGCGCCGCCGAGCGAGTCGGCCACGGTGGAGAAGCGGATGAACGTCTCGGTCTTCTTGCCGACCTCGGAGAGGAACGCGGCCTTCGTGAAGCCGGTGACGTCGTCGGTCACCTCGAAGAAGCCGTACGCGCCGGAGCCGCGGGCGTGCACCACGCGCTCCGGGATCCGCTCACGGTTGAAGCGCGCGAGCTTCTCCAGGAGGTGCTGGTCCTGGAGGAGGATCGGGCCACCGACGCCGGCGGTGGCGGAGTTCTGGTTGTCGGCGATGGGGGCGCCGGACTCGGTCGTAAGCACGCGCTTCGACATCGTGACCTTCCGTACGGGAGCTCTGCTGACGGTCCGAGGAGCGTAAATTCGGCTCGAACGTAACGTCAACAGTTTGTTGAAAAGGAAGTGTGGTGTTCCGGCCGACGGCGACGCCTTGGGCGCGACAGGACAGGTGTCAGCGCCGCCGCCGACCGGAATTCAGGGGCCCCGGGTGGGGGCGGGTGGGTCAGACCTGCTGGCCGGAGAGGCGCTCGACGGCGCGCAGCAGGGCCGAGTGGTCCAGGCCGCCGTCGCCCTGCGCACGCAGGGAGGCGACGAGCTGGGCGACGACGGCACCGACCGGGAGGGCCGCGCCGACGTTGCGGGCGGCGTCGGTGACGATGCCCATGTCCTTGTGGTGCAGGTCGATCCGGAAGCCGGGCTTGAAGTCCCGGTTCAGGAAGTTGTCCTTCTTGCGGGTCAGCACGGTCGAGCCGGCCAGACCGCCGTTGAGGACGTCCAGGGCGGCCTGGAGGTTCACGCCGGACTTCTCGAGGAAGACGACGGCCTCGGCGCAGGCCTGGATGTTGACCGCGACGATCAGCTGGTTGGCGGCCTTCACCGTCTGGCCGGAGCCGTGCGGGCCGCAGAGCACGATGGTCTTGCCGAGGGCCTCCAGGATCGGGAGGGCCTCGTCGAAGTCGGCCTGCTCGCCGCCGACCATGATCGAGAGCACGGCCTCGATGGCGCCGGCCTCGCCGCCGGACACCGGGGCGTCGATGACGCGGATGCCCTTCTCGGCGGCGTTCTTGGCGAGGTCGACCGAGGTCTGCGGGGTGATCGACGACATGTCGACGATCAGCGCGCCCTGCTTGGCGTTCTCCAGGATGCCCTCGGGGCCGTAGGAGATGGCCTCGACCTGCGGGGAGGCGGGCACCATCGTGATGATGACGTCGGCGTCCTCGACGGCCTCGGCGATCGAGCCGGCCGCGGAGCCGCCGGCCTTGGCCAGGCGGTCCAGCTTGTCCTGCTCCAGGGTGAAGCCGGTGACCGAGTAGCCGGCCTTGAGGAGGTTCTCGGACATGGGGGAGCCCATGATGCCGAGACCGATCCAAGCGATCTTGGGAAGAGTGCTCATGGTGAGGGTGCCTCTCAAAACAAGGTGGTACGGGGAGGTGGCCTGCGTCAGCGGGCCGGGCGGGCCTCGGCGGGCAGCCACTCGAAGGACGCGGCGGCGTCGGCGGCCTTGTACTCCAGGCCGACCCAGCCGTCGTAACCGGCCTTCCTCAGCTCGTCGAGCAGCTGCTCCAGGGGGAGCTCGCCGGTGCCCGGCGCGCCGCGGCCCGGGTTGTCCGCGATCTGGACGTGGCCGGTCTTGGCGGCGTACTCCGCGATGACCTGGCCGACGTCCTCGCCGTTCATCGACAGGTGGTAGATGTCGAGGAGGAACTTGGCGTTGCCGAGGCCGGTGGCCGCGTTGACCTTGTCGATCACCTCGATGGCGGAGGGGGCGCTCACCAGCGGGTAGAGCGGCGACTCCGGCTTGTTGAGGGTCTCGACGAGGAGGATCGCGCCGATCCGGTCGGCCGCGCGGGCGGCCAGGACCAGGTTCTCCAGGGCGAGGGCGTCCTGGATCTGCGGGTCGACGCCCTCGACGCGGTTGCCGTAGAGCGCGTTGAGCGCCTTGCAGCCGACCGAGGCGGCGAAGTCGGCGGCCACCTCGATGTTGGCGCGGAAGCGGTCCGACTCTTCCCCGGGTACGGAGAGGGCTCCGCGGTCCGGGCCGGGGAGCTGCCCGGCGTAGAAGTTCAGGCCCACCAGCTGGGTGCCGGCGTCCTCAAGAGCCTTCTTGAGGGCGTCGAGCTCGCTCTGCTCGGGGGTGGCGGTGTCGATCCAGGGCCACCACAGCTCGACCGCGGTGAAGCCCGCCGCGGCGGCGGCCGCGGGGCGCTCCAGGAGCGGGAGTTCCGTGAAGAGGATCGACAGGTTCACATCGAAGCGCTGGTCCGTGTATCCCATGAGGGGTAGGCGCTCCTTCCGTATCGCGGAAGTAAGTTTCTGTCTGACGGAATGTTGCAAGGGGGCTGCCTCACTTGTCAAGAGGTCCCCGCAGGTCCGGGGCTCCCGTCGGCCGGATCGGGGCCGTAGTTTGGGGTCATGGTGCGTTTGAGAGTGGAGTTCACGACCGAGCCGTTCGACCTCGACGAGGCGCCGGCGCACGCGGTCGTGGCCCGTGAGGTCATCCAGTCGGCCGAACTGGACGCGGTCGACGTCGGCCCCTTCGGCAACACGGCGGAAGGCGGCGCCGACGCGGTGCTCACCGCGGTCGACTCGCTGCTGCGCAAGTCGCTCGCGGCCGGCGCCACCCGCGTCTCGCTCCAGGTCAATGTGATCGGTGAGGGGGAGAAGTGACCGAGCACCCCTTGGTGGCGGCGGTGAAGCCCCTGGTGGACGCCATGGGCGCCGAGCTGCTCGTGCCCGCGCAGGCGGAGGCGGACGACGTCGTCCTGTCCTGGGAGGGCGAGGACGTCCTCGCCGTACGGCTGCCGCAGCTGTCCGACTCCCTCGACCACATCCTGGTGGCGATGGAGCGGCGGCACGGGATGCCGCTGGCCGAACTCGACCGCAAGGCCAAGCAGGAGGTCGTCCGCCTCCTGGAGGCGCGCGGCGCCTTCTCCGTACGTCATGGAGTGGAGACGGTGGCCGGGGCACTGGGTGTCAGCCGGTTCACCGTGTACAACTACCTGAACAGGGAGACCGCCCTGAACAGGGAAAAGGCCGCCAAAGGCGAGTAGTTGATCATGTGTGGCCACAAGCCGTCGTCCGGATGTCGGGACGACGGCTTGTGTGTGGCCGAGTTTTCAACAAAGTGTTGACGTCGTGTTGCGGAGGGCGTTAGCTATCCGCAGCCCGTCCGACGCACAGCGAAAAACAGCCACGGAGGCTTCCCGTGACTTCAGGAACGACACCGGGCCTCACCCGGTTCAACACCTCGGCGGACAGCGAGGCCGTCGCCGCGCTCCACGAGGTGTGCTCCAGTTCGGCGTGGGGGAGCAAGCTCGTCGCCCAGCGCCCGTACACCACCGCCGAAGCCCTCTTCCTCGCCAGCGACGCCGCCATGGCCGAGCTGACCGCCGAGGACCTGGCCGACGCGATGGCGGGCCACCCGCCGATCGGTCGTCCGAAGGCAGGGGACCCGACCTCCTCCCGCGAACAGAGCGGAATGGCCGGCGCCTCCGCGGAACTCAAGGCCGAGATGCTCGAACTCAACCTGGCCTACCAGGACAAGTTCGGTCATGTCTTCCTCATCTGCGCCACCGGCAGGACCGGCGAGCAGATGCGCGACGCGGTCCGCGAGCGGATCGGGAACTCGCCCGAGGAGGAGCGGGAGATCGTCCGCACCGAACTGGGCAAGATCAACCGCATCCGGCTGACCCGTCTCGTGGAGACCCCCGAGGGCCCCGAGACCTCCGGAACCCCCGGTACCCCCGAGACCTCCGAGGAAGAGAGCTCCGCATGAGCACCGACACCACCGCCTCGGTGTCCACGCACATCCTGGACACCAGCATCGGCCGCCCGGCCGAGGGCGTGGCCATCACGCTCGCGGCCCGCAGCGGCTCCGACGCGGAATGGGTCACGCTCGGCGGCTCCGCCACCGACGCGGACGGGCGCTGCAAGGACCTGCCGGCGCTGCCGGAAGAAACCACCCACGTGCGTCTCGACTTCGAGACCGAGACGTACTTCGCCAAGAAGCAAGCCGAGGCGCAGCAGGACGCCCCCCGCGTAAGGGACAGCGGTGCGTTCTTCCCGGAGGTGGCGATCACGTTCGCCGTCAAGCCGGGCGAGCACTATCACGTACCGCTGCTGCTCAACCCGTTCGGCTACTCCGTTTACCGAGGGAGCTAGCAGACATGCCCACGATTCTCGGCCAGAACCAGTACGGCAAAGCAGAGAACCGCGTCGTCAAGATCACGCGGGATGGCGCCACCCACCACATCAAGGACCTGAACGTCTCCGTCGCCCTCTCCGGCGACCTCGACGACGTCCACCTCACCGGCTCCAACGCCCACTGCCTCCCCACCGACACGACGAAGAACACCGTCTTCGCGTTCGCCAAGGAGTACGGCATCGAGTCCGCCGAGCAGTTCGGCATCCACCTCGCCCGCCACTTCGTGACGAGCCAGGAGCCGATCAAGCAGGCGCGCATCCGGATCGAGGAGTACGCCTGGGAGCGCATCGCCTCCTCCGACGCCAACTCCAAGTTCATCGGCGCCGACGAGGTCAACCACTCCTTCGCCCGCAAGGGCCAGGAGACCCGCGTCACCCAGATCACCTACGACGGCGAGAAGTGGGAGGTCATCTCCGGCCTCAAGGACCTCGTCGTCATGAACTCCACCAACTCGGAGTTCTGGGGCTACATCAAGGACCAGTACACGACGCTGACGGAGGCGTACGACCGCATCCTGGCCACCCAGGTGTCCGGCCGCTGGCGCTTCAACTGGACCGACGACGACCAGCGCATGCCCAACTGGGAGCGGTCGTACGAGCAGACCAAGAAGCACATGCTCGAAGCCTTCTCGGAGACGTACTCGTACTCCCTCCAGCAGACGCTGTACCAGATGGCCACGCGCATCATCAACCACCGCTCGGAGATCGACGAAGTCCGCTTCTCGCTCCCGAACAAGCACCACTTCCTCGTCGACCTCGAGCCCTTCGGCCTCAAGAACGACAACGAGGTCTACTACGCCGCCGACCGCATGTACGGCCTCATCGAGGCCACCGTCCTCCGCGACGGAGCCACGGCGCTGATCCCGGTCGACATGACCAACCTCTAAGCGGCATCCGCGTGACCGGCCCCGCCCGCCCGCAGTCGGGCGGGGCCGGTGCACCGGACCGGAGGGAACAACCCATGGCACAGCCTGCAAAGGGGCCGGCAACCGCCGAAGGCCCGTGTTCCACCCCGCCGTCCACCACCACCCCGGCCACGGCCGAGTGCCACCCGGTGGACGAGAAGCTCCCCGCCTCGCGGCTCGTCCCCGCGGCACTCCAGCACATCGCCGCCATGTACGCGGGCGTCGTCACCCCTCCGCTGATCATCGGCCAGGCGGTCGGCCTGGACGCCGCCGGAATGACCCGGCTCATCGCGGCAAGCCTGCTCATCGCCGGCTGTGCCACCATCCTGCAGACCCTCGGCATCGGACGCTTCGCCGGCAACCGGCTCCCGTTCGTCAACGCCGCCTCCTCCGCCGGAATCGCCCCGATGCTCGCCATCGCCGAGACCAGCGCCCCCGGACACCAACTCCCCGCCATCTACGGCGCGGTGATGGTCGCCGGAGTCTTCTGCCTCGCCGTCGGACCCTTCTTCGGCAAGCTCCTCCGCTTCTTCCCGCCGCTCGTCACCGGCGTCGTCATCACCCTCATCGGGGTCACCCTGATGCCCGTGCCCGTCGGCTGGGCCCAGGGCGGCGACAAGACCGCCGCCGACTTCGGCGCCATGAAGTACCTCGCACTCGCCGGCTTCACCCTCGTCGTCATCCTGCTCTTCCAGCGCTTCGGCAAGGGCTTCGTCAAGCAGATCGCCCTCCTCCTCGGCCTGCTCATCGGCACCCTCGCCGCGATCCCCTTCGGCATGGCGGACTTCGGCGCCCTCCGCGAGGCACCCGTCGCGGCCCTGCCCGCGCCCTTCGCCTTCGGCGCACCCGAGTTCCAGCCCGCCGCGATCCTCTCGCTCTGCATCGTGATGCTGGTCCTCATGACCGAGTCCAGCGCCGGCATGCTCGCCCTCGGCGAGATCTGCGAACGCCGCAGCGACGGGCGGACCATCACCCGCGGCCTGCGCACCGACGGCATCGCCACCCTGCTCGGCCCCGTCTTCGGCGGCTTCCCGACCTCGGCCTTCGCCCAGAACGTCGGCGTCGTCTCGCTGACCCGGGTCCGCTCCCGATACGTCGTCGCCGTCGCCGGCGGCGCCCTGATCGTCCTCGGCGCCTTCCCGGTCCTCGGCGCGGTCGTCTCCACGGTCCCGATGCCCGTCCTCGGCGGCGCCGGCATCGTCCTCTTCGGCTCGATCGCGGTCAGCGGCATCCGCACCCTGTCGGAAGCCGGACTCGACGACAGCTCCAACATCATCCTGGTGGCCGTCGCGCTCGGAGCGGGCATCATCCCGCTCGCCGCTCCCACCTTCTACGCCGACTTCCCGGCCTGGGCGCAGACCGTGCTCGGCTCCGGCATCAGCGCGGGCGCGCTCGTCGCCGTCCTGCTCAACCTGTTCTTCCACCACCTCGGCACCCGGAGCCGTCACACCGCTCCGGCACTCAAATCCTCCTAGGGTCCTGCCGTGCCCACACCACCACAGAGGAATGAAGGAACCACCGCCATGGCAGCACCTTCGGCAGCCCAGCGCATCGTCATCGAGAACGCGGCGATCGCGACCGTCGACGCGAACGACACCGAGTACGCCTCCGGGTACCTCGTCGTCGCCGACAACAAGATCGAGTCCATCGGCGCCGGCAAGGCGCCCGAGGGCCTGGAGAACGTGGTCCGACGGATCGACGCCACCGGCCACCTGGTGACGCCCGGTCTGGTCAACACCCACCACCACTTCTACCAGTGGATCACCCGGGGTCTGGCCACCGACCACAACCTCTTCAACTGGCTGGTCGCGCTCTACCCGACCTGGTCGCGCATCGATGAGTCGATGGTCCGCGTCGCCGCGCAGGGCTCCCTGGCGATGATGGCCCGCGGTGGTGTCACCACGGCCATGGACCACCACTACGTCTACCCGAAGAACTCCGGCGACCTCTCCGGCGCCATCATCGGCGCCGCCTCCGACATGGGCGTCCGCTTCACCCTCGCCCGCGGCTCGATGGACATGAGCGAGAAGGACGGCTTCCTGCCGCCGGACTTCGCGGTCGAGACCACCGAGGGCGCGCTCGCCGCGACCGAGGAGACGGTGAAGAAGTTCCACGACGCCTCCTTCGACGCGATGACCCAGGTCGCCGTCGCCCCCTGTTCCCCCTTCTCCATCTCCACCCAGCTGCTCAAGCAGGGCGCCGAGCTGGCCCGCCGGCTCGGGGTGCGGATGCACACCCACGGCTCGGAGACCGTGGAGGAGGAGAAGTTCTGCCACGAGCTCTTCGGCATGGGCCCGACGGACTACTTCGAGTCCACCGGCTTCCTCGGCGAGGACGTGTGGATGGCGCACTGCGTCCACATGAACGACTCCGACATCGCCGCCTTCGCCCGCACCGGCACCGGCGTGGCGCACTGCCCCTCCTCGAACGCGCGCCTCGCCGCCGGCATCGCCCGCGTACCGGACATGCTCAAGGCGGGCGTCCCCGTCGGCCTCGGCGTCGACGGCACCGCCTCCAACGAGTCCGGCGAGCTCCACACCGAGCTGCGCAACGCGCTCCTCATCAACCGCCTCGGCGCCCACCGCGAGGCCGCGCTCAACGCCCGCCAGGCCCTGCGCCTCGGCACCTACGGCGGCGCGCAGGTCCTCGGCCGCGCCGACAACATCGGCTCCCTCGAAGCCGGCAAGCTCGCCGACTTCGTCCTCTGGAAGATCGACGGCCTCGGCCACTCCTCGATCGCCGACCCGGTCACCGCCGTCGTCTTCGGCGCCGCGGCCCCGGTCACCGCCTCCTTCGTCAACGGCAAGCAGATCGTCGAGAACAACCGACTGCTGTTCGCCGACGAGGAGCAGATCGCGCGCGACGCGCGCGCGGAGGCACAGCGCCTGGCCCGCATCACGGCCCAGAGCTGATCCTCCCCACGGAGTCCGACCGAGGGGGACGGCCCTCGGTCGGTCGCCGCGGACCCGAGCGGGGTCCGCGGCAGCCGGACCGGGCGGTGCCGTACGCAGAAGACGTACGGCACCCCCGGGACGGTGAAGCGTGCCCGCACCCCCACCGGGCAGCCGCCCCGTCCGGCACCCGCCCCACCCCGCACCTCGCCCCGTCCGGCGCCTCGCATTGCCCCGCACCTCGCCCCGTCCGGCACCCGCATCGCATCGCACCACCTCCTTGACCCCCTCGTCGCCGCCGACGTGTAACCGACCGGAGGAACCGCCGTGGCCGCCACGCCCCAGGTTCGCAATGCACCAGACGAAGGCTCCGCCCCCGAAGACCGTGAGAAGCATCCGGTCGACGAGACGCTGCCCCCACTCAAGATGGCCACCAGCGGCCTCCAGCACGTCGCCGCCATGTACGCGGGCGTCGTCGCCCCGCCCCTGATCGTCGGAGCGGCCGTCGGCCTCTCCGGCACCGAACTCACCTTCCTCACCGGAGCGAGCCTCTTCACCGCGGGCCTCGCCACCTTCCTCCAGACGCTCGGCGTCTGGAAGATCGGCGCCAAGCTGCCGTTCGTCAACGGCGTCACCTTCGCCGGCGTCGCACCGATGCTCGCGATCGTCGACACGACCGACAACAAGGCCGACGCCCTCCCCGTCATCTTCGGCGCGATCATCGTCGCCGGACTCCTCGGCTTCCTCGCCGCGCCGTGGTTCTCCCGGCTCGTGCGGTTCTTCCCGCCGGTCGTCACCGGCACCGTGATCACCCTCATCGGCGTCTCCCTCCTCCCGGTCGCGTTCGGTTGGGCCCAGGGGCCCAACCCCAAGGCCGAGGACTACGGTTCGACGACCTTCCTCTCGCTCGCCGGCATCACGCTCGTCGTGGTCCTGCTGCTGCGCCGCTTCACCCGCGGCTTCCTCAAGCAGATCGCCGTCCTCGTCGGCCTCGTCATCGGCACCCTGATCGCCATACCCTTCGGCGTCACCGACTTCTCCCCGGTCACCGAGGCGGACATCGTCGGCTTCCCGTCCCCCTTCCACTTCGGCGCCCCGCAGTTCGCGCTGGCCGCGATCATCTCCATGTGCGTGGTCATGCTGGTCTCCATGACGGAGTCGACCGCCGACATGCTGGCGCTCGGCGAGATCGTCGACCGGCCCGCCGACGAGAAGACCATCGCGGCCGGACTGCGCGCCGACACCCTCGGCTCGGCGATCAGCCCGCTGTTCAACGGCTTCATGTGCAGCGCCTTCGCCCAGAACATCGGCCTGGTCGCCATGACCCGGATCCGCAGCCGCTTCGTCGTCGCCTGCGGCGGCGGCTTCCTGGTCCTGATGGGCCTCTCCCCGGTCGCCGCCTCCCTGATCTCGGTCGTGCCCCGGCCCGTCCTCGGAGGCGCGGGCGTCGTCCTCTTCGGCTCGGTCGCCGCCAGCGGCATCCAGACCCTGGTCAAGGCCGGCCTGGAGAAGGACAACAACGTGCTGATCGTGGCCGTCTCGCTGGCCGTCGGCATCATCCCGATCACCAAGCCGGACTTCTACCACGCCTTCCCGGAGACGGCCCAGATCATCCTGGACTCCGGCATCTCCACCGGCTGCGTCGCGGCCGTCCTGCTCAACGTGGTCTTCAACCACCTGGGCCGGCGACAGGACGACGACGACGTCACCGCCCCGATGGAGCCGGGCGACGAGATCTCCGGCAGCCACACGGCGAAGGCGGCGCACGCCCACTGAACCCGCACCTCGCCCCACCGCCCGCCCCGGTCCCCGCGCACGCCGCGGGGCCCGGGGCCGTGGTGCTGATCAACCCCAACACCTCCACCGCCACCACCGCGATGATGACCACCATCGCCCGCCGCACCCTCGCGAACCTCCTCGACGCCGGCACCCACGCGCCCGGCGCCGACGCAGCGGGCGCCCATGCCCTGGGCAACGACACCCAGGACCCCCACGCTCTCGCCCCCGGCCCCCGTGCCCTCCTCGCCCACCCCGCCCGCACCCTCTCCGTGCGCGGCGTGACCGTCTCCCGCGGACCCGGCATGCTCACCGACCCCGACGCCCTGCGCGCCGCGGCCCCCGAGGTGCTCGCGGCGGGACTGCGCGCCGTGGCCGACGGCGAGTGCGCCGCGCTTCTCGTCGCCGCGTTCGGCGACCCGGGGGTGGAGGAGCTCCGGGCGGCGACCGGTGTGCCCGTGGTGGGGCTGGGGGAGGCGGCGCTCGCCGAAGCGGCCGCGGGCGGCACCCCGTTCGGCATCGCGACCACCACGCCGCTGCTCGCCGACGCCATCACCGAGCGCGTCGCGGCGCTCGGCCTCGCGGACCGGTACACGGGCCTCCGGCTCACCGCAGGCGCCCCCGAACGGCTCTCCGCCGACCCCGCGCTGCTCCTCGACCGGCTGGAAAGGGCGGTCCGCGCCTGTGTCGAACGCGACGGCGCGCGGGCCGTCGTCATCGGCGGCGGCCCGCTCGGCGAGGCCGCCGAGGAACTCCGCGCCCGCTGCGCGGTCCCGGTCGTCGCCCCGATCCCGGCGGCGATCCGCGCGATCACCCGTCCGCCGGCCGCGTGAACCGCCGCGATCACCTGCCTGCCGGCCGCCTGAACAGCCGCGATTACCTGTCCGCCAGCCGCCTGAACAGCCAGGAGCCGCGTCCTCCGGACGCCCCCGCGGGGCCGCCCGCTCACCGCTCCACCGCGATCCGGCGGCGGCACTCGGGGGCCAGCGCCGGGTAGGCGGCGGCGATCGACTCGTACAGCCGCCGGCGGAGCAACCGCTCGGCCTCGCCGCGGCCGGTCGCCCCGTACAGTCCGTCGAGCAGTGCCTCGTACCGTGACAGGGCGTGCCGCAGGTAACTCACCTGCCACCGCACCAGCGAGCCGGCGGGAGGCCCGCCCGGAGCCTCGCCCGGGGGCGCGGACGGGGGCGCGGACGGCGGCGGTGTCGCGGGACTTCGCCCCGTCGTCCGACCCGCCGTCGGGCCGGTCGTCCGGCCCGTCGTCCGGCCCGTCAGGAGCTGCCGGTGGCGGACGGCCCGCCGCTCCAGTTCGGGCCAGGGCAGCCGGGGCACCTCGATCGGTTCCGCGCGGATCGCGGCGAGGACGGCGGACCGCCGCCGCTCGGCGTACACCGCGGCGGCGGCGGAGCGGGCCGGCGACAGGACCGAGGTCTCGGCGAACTCGGGGGTCCGCTCCACGGTCTCGATCCGGGCCAGGAGGTAGAGCCGGACGGGCGTGAGGGACCAGCGGCGCGGGTCGCGCCCCTGCACGTCGGGCGTGCCGAGCAGGTCCCGCACCATCGCGTCGGTCCAGCCGCGCCGGCGTACCCCGGCGAACGTCACATAGGTCGTACGGTCCGTCATGATTCCCCCAGAAGTGATTACGGAGCGTGACGATTCCAGTGAAGCGCACCCCACTGACAACGACCCCTTGCCGAGGCGGGCCCGACTGTGCGATATAGGTCTGGACCTTTTCGACGGACGGAGGCCGGCCCGTGCAACGCCCGCTCGCCACAAGCCTGTTGACTTCACTCGGGCTCGCCCTGGCGCTCGCCCTCACCGCCTGCTCCGTCGCCGCCGCACCCGCGGCGAAGGACACCCACGCCCCCAGCACCCCCGCCGGAGTCACCGCGACCGCCGGCAGCGCCAGTACCGTCCACGTCATGTGGAGCGCGGCCACCGACGACCGCGCCGTCACCGGCTACGCGGTCTACCGCGAAGGCCGCAAGGTCAAGGACCTCCCCGCGACCACCCTCATGACGGACGTCGTCGGCCTCACCCCCGCCAGCCCCCACACCTTCACCGTCCGCGCCCGCGACGCCGCCGGCAACGTCTCACCCGCCAGCGCCCCCGTCACCGCGACCACCCTCCCGGCCGCCGCCGAGGACCGCACGCCCCCCAGCGCGCCCGCGGCCCTCCGCGCCACCCCCGACGGCAGCCGCGCCGCCACCCTCCGCTGGACCCCCGCCCGGGACGACACCCGGGTCACCGCGTACGACGTCTACCAGGCTGACACCCGCATCCACACCGTCCCGGGCACTGCCACCACGGCCCACCTCACGGGCCTGCGCCCCGGCACCGCCTACGCGTTCACCGTCCGCGCCCGCGACGCCGCCGAGAACTCCTCCGCCGACAGCGCCCCCGCCGACCTCACCACCGCCCCAGCCCCGGGCGCGCCCCCCAACACCGCCCCCAAGGACCTCACCGCCACCGCCGCCAAGGGCGAGATCACCCTCACCTGGACCCCGCCCGACACCGGCGCCCCCGTCACCCACCACGAACTCCACCTCAACGGCCGCTTCGCCACCACCATCATCTGGGGCACCACCCCACCCCCCGGCCGCGCCACCTACACCTTCCCGGTCCCCGACCCCCCGGGCACCCGCTACACCGTCACCCTCCGCGCCCAACTCCCGGACGGCACCTGGGGCGACTTCTCGGCACCGAGGACGGTCGTCGTCCGCTGACCGCGACGGACCGAGACGCCCGACCCCTCACGCTCCGGGACGCCCGACCCCCACGCTCCGGGACGTCCGACTCCACGTTCCCGGAGCCGAATCCACACCCCGAGTCGCCCAACTCCCCCAACCTTGGCCGAAATCGCACCCTTTCGCCGCCTGCCGTCGCCCCGCACCCTGCGAACAGGGGACACGACAGGCTGCTGGGGGGGCGCGCCGATGACCGATCCGACGACCGAGCCGATCTACGTACCCGCACTGCCCGCCCGGCGGAACGCCCTCGCCGCGTACGGCGCGCTGGCGCCGGACGTCCGCGCGGCGGTCACCCCCCTCTGGACCGTCCCGCCCCGCGTCGGCCCCCAACGGACCCCGGGCCATGGGCGGCCGCACCCGCCCGACCCCGACGCGCTCGCCCTCGGCAGCCATGTGCACCGCGTCCTGGCCGGGATCGCGCGGGCGCAACGCGACCGCCCCGCCTGGGTCGACACCCGCCACGTGGAGAGCGGGCCCCGCGCGTTCGCCACGGGCCCGCCCCCACTGCGGCCGGTGACCGGCACCGAGCGCGCCGCGTGGCAGCAGGTGGCCTGCGCCGAAGCCGCCGCTGCGGGCGGCGGCGGTCTCGGCGTGCGGGTGCGCCCGTCCCGCGCCGTCTCCGACGAGCGGTGGGCGGAGAACGTCGTCCGCCTCCTGCACCGGATCGCTTTCGCGCGCTGCCCCGTGGACCTCCTCCTCGACCTGGGACCGGTCGACGACACCGACCACGGCGCACATCGCCGGGCGCTCCACGCCCTTGATCTCCTCGGGCCCCTCCACCCCTGGCGCTCCGTCGTCCTGCTCGCCGGCTCCTTCCCCCGTACCCGCCCCGAGGGGTACGGCGCCGCCCTCACCGAGACCGGACGCGCCGACCGCGACCTCCGCGACCTGCTGCGTCACACCAACGGCGGGCTCGGCCCGCAGCCCGTGTACGGCGACTACGGAGCCCACGACCCGGCGAGCGCCGACCGCGTCTCGGACACCGGAGACGACCCCTTCCGCGGCGCCGTGCGCTACACCACCACCCGCACCTTCCTCGTGGGCGAGGTGCGCGCCGACGGTCCCGACCACCACCTCACCGTCCGCGCGCACGCCCGGGACATCGTCGACACCGCCGACTTCAGAGGCGCCGCCTACAGCCGCGGCGACCGCTGGCTCCAGGCCTGCGCGGACGGCAGCGGCCCGCCCGGCACCGCCCACCCGGACGCCTGGATCTGCGCCGGCCACCTCCAGCACCTCACCCACGTGGCCCGCGAGCTCCGCCGAAGCGGCTGAGCCCCCCCCGGCCCCCGACCCGCACCGCCCCTCGATCCGCACGCCCCGACCCGCACCGCCTCCCCGCCCCACACCGCCCCCCGACCCGCCCGCCGACAGACGCCCCGCAGGACGACACACCTGCCCCGTGCGCCTTGCCGCCCGGAACGACCGGCCCGGAACTACCCTGGGAAGCGTGGCCGAGACCGTACTCACCAACACCGGGCTCGACAGGTTCCTCGAACTCCTCGACGGAACACCCGAGCGCCGGGACCCCGTGTTCACGCGTGCCGCCGAGGCGGTGCTGGGACTGCTCGCCCTCCGAGGGGCCGACCGCGGCACGGGGGTGCCGGAGCCGACGCCCGGGCTCGTGCGGCAGCTGCTCGTGGAGGACCTGCCGACGTTCGTGTACGCGCCGCCCGGCGAACTGGCGGCCTATCCGGCCGTCCTCGGGGCGCTCGCGGCACGGTTCGACGGAGGGCGCGGGGAGCGGGTCGCCGCGGTGGTCGCGGAGGCGGGGCCCGACTTCGAACGGGCCATGAACGACCCCGGGAACCTGACCTGGCACCGCTGGTACGCCGCGCTGCTGCGCAACTGCGGCACCGACCTCGCCGACCCCGAGGACGTACGGCGCAGGCTCGCCGCCCTGGACGGCGCGCCGCTGCCCGACGGCGTGCACCGGGCCGACCTCATGGGGCGTACGGCGCTGGCGGACGTCCTCCTCGCGGAGGCGCTGACCCGGGCGTACGTGCGGGACGCCGAGGGGCAGCCGGCCGCGGGGCCGCTGCTCACGGACCACGCCGTCGCGACCGGCATCGGGCAGGTGGCCGCCGCGCTCCAGGACCGGTGGACCGCCGCCGGGCTGGCCGAGCAGCTCGCCGGGCCGTACGCGCGGTTCGCGCCGGGGCCCGACGCCTTCCCGCACCTCGTCCTCGCCGACGCGCTCCTCGACGAGCACCTGGACTACTACGGGGACCCTGCCGCCCCCGTACCCCCGCCGCCCGCCATCGAGACCGGGCCGGGACCCGGAGCCGTGGAAGCGGACGCGGACGCCCTGATCGCCGCCGTCGAGGAGCTCGCCGAGGAGGAGTTCGAGCCCTACGGGGGCGAGGCTCCGCACCTGCTGTACGTGGTCTACCAGCGCGGCTGCGCCGCGGAGTCCGTCGCGCGCAAGGCCGCCGAGTACGAGGACTGGGCCGTCGACCCGGCCCTGGAGGACCTGCCCGTAGCGGTGCCGGACGAGGCGGCGGAGGCGTACACGACCCCGCCGCTGCCGGAACTCGTCCGGCTCCTCGGCACGGCGGACCTGGACGAGGCCGACCGGGCGCGGCTCGAAGGGCCCGCCCGGGACCTGGCCGCGGCCGTGGACCGGCTGGCCGCCACCGGCCTGGTGTTCCGGGGCGGCGACGCCTTCGGGCTGACCCCGCGCGGTGCGGGCGTCGTGCGCTACCTCCTCGGGGTGCGCGGGATCACCGCGCCCGACGCCGCCCAGGCCGCCGCGTGGAGCGCGCCGGTCATGGTCGCCGCCGCCGAGGGCTGGCCCGCGGGCGTCGCCGCGCGCGTGCTCGCCGACTGGCTCCACGCGCGCGGGGACACCGCCGAGGCCTGGTCCGCTCTGCTCGCCGCGCTCGGCACCGTCCATGCCGGCACGGCCGACGCGGCCGCCGTACGGGGCCTCTTCGTCGTCCTGGACACCGCCGCCGCCCCGGCCGACGCCCTGCGCGGAGCCCTCCGAGACCCGGTCATCGGCGCGTACGCCCTCCAGGCCCTGCGTGACCGCGACGAGCTGGCGGACGCCATCCAGGTAGGGACCTCCGCCCGCGCCCTGTACGTCCTCGACGCACTGCCCGGCAAGAAGGGCCCCCTGGAGTCCCGCCGTACCGCCTTCGACGAGGCGGCGGCGGCCTGGCCCGGCGGTTCCGCCGCCCTGGTCAGGGCGATGGCGGCGGCGGACCGCCACGAGGCCGAGCGGGTCCTCGGCCCGCTCGGCATCACGGTGATCTGATACGCCGGTCCGTCCGGTGGGCCTCAGCCCGTCGTGAGGTACATCCCCGAGGCTCCCGACCCCGCCGTGTTCCGGCAGCTCCGGTTCCCCGTCGGGACGGCGTGGATGAGCGAGAGGCAGCGGCCGAGGGCCTGCTGGCCGTAGGCGTTGGGGTGCATCGACTCCTGGACGAGCCCCTGGGTGCTCTGGCTGTCGATCCAGCGCGCCCACTCGCTCGTCGTCGCGGACGCCGGAACCGTCGACGTCACCTGCTTGCTCGCCTTCGCGCACACCTCACGCCCCTGGAGCGCGTCCCGCAGGTCCATGAACTGCACGCCCTTCGCGGTGGCGACGCCCTTAAGCCGGTTGGCGAGCTGGGGGACCAGGGAGTCCCGCGCCCAGTCGGAGTCGGCGTTCCAGAAGGGGCAGCCGCCGGTGTTGGTACGGGACCAGCCGCTCTCGCCGTACCGGTTGTCGGCGGCGCGGGGGATGGGCGAGGGGTACGACTGGAGGACGATCCGGTAGTCGGATGCGGCGTATCCGGCGGCGGTCATGACCGCCCGGATCTCGTCGACGGACTTGGCGACGTCCGCCATCACGCCGTCGATCTTCGCGTCGACCTCGGCCTGCTGGTCGTCGTGGCAGTACGAGTACCAGACGATGTAGTCCTTCGCGCAGGTGGCGATGATGTCGGCGAAGCCGAGGTCGTTGCCGCCGATGGAGAGCGCGATGAGCTCCACGTCGTTCGCGGCGGCCACCGCCGCGAGCTGGTCGGCCTGCGGGGACTCGCCCTTGTAGGCCTGGCCGCCCTGGGAGGCGCGGATGACGTTCTTCGTGGTCGCCCCGGAGCAGGCGAGGTTGATCATCGAGCTCGCGATCGGTCCGGCGCTCTTCACCTCGGCGGTGTCCGAGCGGTGGCACCCGCCGACGGTGGACCCGTACACCCGGGACGGGTCGTAGCCACTGCCCGTCCAGGCCCGGTCGGTGCCGTTGCGGCTGCCGGAGTTGGTGAGGCTGTTGCCCAGCCACCGTCCGGCCTCGCCGGAGATGTAGCTGTCGCCCATGGTGACGACGGCGGTCGGGCCGGTGCCGGGCGCGGCATGAGCGGACGGGGCGGCGACGGAAGCGAGCCCGGCGGCGGTACACAGTGCCAGGAGTGCGCGCAGCGCACGGTGGGGGGACGAAGGCATGGCTGTGCTCCTGCGGTACGCAGTGATGTGGGGGACAGCCGCCGGCGCCGGTGACATGGCGGAATCTGACACGTCCCGGCTTATTACCGCTAGGTAGCTGCATATCTCGGTTCCGTCACGTCCCCTGGTACCCCACAGGCCCCACAGGTCACACAGCAGAGCCCCGCCCCCGGAGCTGTGCGTTCACCGGGGGCGGGGCTGTGCGGGGTGGTGCCGAGGTCAGCCGACCAGCTGCTCGTACGCGGGGAGGGTCAGGAAGTCGGCGTAGTCGGCGTCGAGGGAGACGTGGAGGAGGAGGTCGTGGGCTTGCTGCCACTTGCCGGCCGCGAAGGCCTCCTCGCCGATCTCGGCGCGGATGGCGGCGAGTTCCTCGGCGGCGACCTTGCGGGCGAGTTCGGGGGTGGCGGTCTCGCCGTTCTCGAAGACGACGCCGGCGTTGATCCACTGCCAGATCTGGGAGCGGGAGATCTCGGCGGTGGCGGCGTCCTCCATGAGGTTGAAGATGGCGACGGCGCCGAGGCCGCGGAGCCAGGCCTCGATGTAGCGGGTGCCGACCTGGACGGCGCTGACGAGGCCGTCGTAGGTGGGCTTGGCGTCGAGGGAGTCGATCGCGATGAGGTCGCCGGGGGCGACGGAGACGTCCTCGCGGAGGCGGTCCTTCTGGTTCGGCTTGTCGCCGAGGACGGCGTCGAAGGAGGCCATGGCGATCGGGACGAGGTCGGGGTGGGCGACCCAGGAGCCGTCGAAGCCGTCGCCGGCCTCGCGGTCCTTGTCGGCCTTGACCTTCTCGAAGGCGACCTTGTTGACCTCGGCGTCCTTGCGGGACGGGATGAAGGCCGCCATGCCGCCGATGGCGTGCGCGCCGCGCTTGTGGCAGGTGCGGACGAGGAGTTCGGTGTAGGCGCGCATGAACGGGGCGGTCATCGTCACCGCGTTGCGGTCCGGCAGGACGAACTTGGCGCCGCCGTCACGGAAGTTCTTGACGATGGAGAAGAGGTAGTCCCAGCGGCCCGCGTTGAGGCCGGCGGCGTGGTCGCGGAGCTCGTAGAGGATCTCCTCCATCTCGTACGCGGCCGTGATGGTCTCGATGAGGACCGTGGCGCGGACGGTGCCCTGCGGGATGCCGACGTAGTCCTGGGCGAAGACGAAGATGTCGTTCCAGAGGCGGGCCTCCAGGTGCGACTCGGTCTTCGGCAGGTAGAAGTAGGGGCCCTTGCCGAGGTCGATCAGGCGCTGGGCGTTGTGGAAGAAGTAGAGGCCGAAGTCGACGAGCGCGCCGGGCACCGGGCGTCCGTCGAAGGTGAGGTGGCGCTCCTCCAGGTGCCAGCCGCGCGGCCGCATGACGACCGTGGCGAGCTGGTCGGCGGGCTTGAGGGCGTACGTCTTGCCCGAGCGCGGGTCCGTGAAGTCGATCTTCCGGGCGTACGCGTCGATCAGGTTGACCTGGCCGAGGACCACGTTCTCCCAGGTCGGCGCCGAGGCGTCCTCGAAGTCGGCGAGCCAGACCTTCGCGCCGGAGTTGAGCGCGTTGATCGTCATCTTGCGGTCGGTCGGGCCGGTGATCTCGACGCGGCGGTCGTTCAGGGCCGCCGGGGCCGGCGCGACCTTCCAGGAGTCGTCGGCGCGGATCGCGGCGGTCTCTGGGAGGAAGTCCAGGGTGGACGTACGGGCGATCTCGGCGCGGCGCTCCGCCCGGCGGGCGAGGAGCTCGTCCCGGCGCGGGGTGAACCGCCGGTGCAGCTCGGCGACGAAGGCCAGGGCGGCCTCGGTGAGCACCTCCTCCTGACGCGGCAGGGGCTCGGCATCGACGACGACCAGGGGGGACGGCGCTGGTGCGGACATGAACTGTCACTTCCTTCAGCGGACTTCACGGGCGGTGCCAAGCGGCCGCCGGGCGTCACGGGAGGGCACGGAGTGCCGCGGGCGCCGAGATACGGCCGCGAGCGCCCTCTGAACTAGCAGGCGCTTCTGAACAGTGGATACTAGTTTCCTCATGGTGGAAGTTCAATGGTTTGTTGATGTCGAGATTCTCCGGATCGACAGACCATGGCGCTCGGTGCCAACCCGTTCACTCCAGGTGCGAGAGGTCCGCCTCCGTGTCGATGTCGTAGGGCTCGGCCACATCCGAACAGTCCACCGGCGTGATCGCATCCCGATGCGCCGCCAGATAGTCCCGTGCGCCCCGGTCGCCCACGGCGCCCTCGGCGATGCCCGCCCAGTGCTCCGCGCCGAAGAGCACCGGATGGCCCCGGTGCCCGTCGTACGAGGCCGCGACCAGCGAGTCCCGGGACCCGTACGCCGCCCGTACCCGGGCCACCGCCTCGGCGCCGATGCCCGGCTGGTCGACCAGCATCACCAGGGCCGCGTCCACGCCTCGCGGGTCCGCCGCCAGTGACGCGAGGCCGGCCCGCAGGGAGGAGCCCATGCCCTCCTGCCACTCCGGGTTCTCCACCACCACGCACCCGTCCAGCTCCGCCCGCTCCCGTACGATGCCGGCCGACGCCCCGAGCACCACGTGCACCACGGAGCAGTCGGCCGCCCGCAGGACCCCCACCGCGTGCTCGACCAGAGGGCGCCCGCGATGGGTCAGGAGTGCCTTGGGGCGCCCCCCGAGCCGCCTGCCGCCCCCGGCGGCGAGGAGGAGGCCGGCGATGAGCGGGGTTCGATCTTCTGCGGTTGTCATGAGGACTGCATACCTCATGCGGCGGAATGACACGGTCGCCTGAATTCCGCCCACCAAGGGTGGCGCGCCGGGGTGGCGAAGGAGTTAACTGGCCCGCGGCTCGCGGCGCCCGACCGTCGTTCGGCGGGTCCGTCCGGAGTGCTCGGAGTGTTCGTCGTACGGAGTTCTGCGCACAGTGTCGTGCGGGGGGAGAACCATGTTGCGAAGCGTGGGGCAGAGGCGAGTGACCGGCGAGGGCGTGGACCCCAGGGTGGCCGAACTGCGGTCCGCCGTGTCCCGGCTCAGGCGGGAACTGGCGAACCACCGGGCCGAGTTCGCCGACCGCGGCATCGCCGAGGACGAACTCGCCGCGCTGGACGCCATGGCACTCAGCGGCGCCCCCGAAGTACGGCGGCTGCGCCGCTCCCTGCTCCTCGTCGCCGGGTCCGTCGGCTCGGTCAGCGCCCTCGCCGAAGGCCTCGCCGGCGTCCGCCGCGCCATCGAGCTCTTCGGACCGCCCGGGGCGGGCCAGGCCTGACCGGATCGCCCGGCCGCCACGCCGGACCGGGACCTTCGGGTACCCCGGAGGGGCCCGCAGAGCCCTGTCCGGTGGCCGAGTGCGGGAGAAGACTTCCATCCTGGAGGGGGCCCGACCCGGTCGGGCCCCGACCAGAAGGTGGTGGTGGGCGTGGCTGCGACGCGAGACGAGGTCCCTCCGGATACCTCGCTCCCCGGCGTCGACCCCCTGGGGGACCCGTTCCTGAGGACACGGTTCACCCTGCCGGGCAGGCCCGTCACCTTCCTGCGGCGCGCACGGCTCGACGAGCACCTCGGGCAGGCCCTGCTGACCCCGCTGACCCTGGTCAACGGCTGCGCCGGGGCGGGCAAGACCCTCCTGGTGGCCGACTGGGCCGAGCGCCTCGACCGGCCGGTCGCCTGGCTCACCCTCGACGCGGCGGTCGAGGGCCCCGGCATGTTCTGGGCCCACCTGCTCCAGTCCCTGAACGCCGCCGGAGTGCCGATACCCGCCGCGATCGGCTTCCCCGCCGACGCGACCCGGGTCCACCACGCGCTGCTGAGCCGGCTCGCCTCGGAACTCGCCGGTCGCGACAGCCCCGTCACCGTGGTGATCGACGAGTACGACCAGATGACCGACCCGGAGGTCGCGCGGCAGCTGGACTTCGTCCTGCAGCACGCGAGGCCGGGCCTGCACCTCGTCCTCGTCACCCGCACCGAGCCGCTCCTCCCGCTCCACCGCTACCGCGTCGCCGGCGAGATGACCGAGATCAGGGACGCCGAGCTGGCCTTCACCCCCGAGGAGGCGGTCACGCTCCTCGGACTCCACGGGCTGCCCCTGGACGTCCCCGGGGCCCGGCCGCTCGTCGAACGCACCCGGGGATGGGCGGCCGGACTCCGGCTGTGCGCCCTGGCCGCGCGGGCCAGCCCGGACCCGGAGCGCTACCTGAAGGAGTTCGAGGCCGGTCGGGGCACGATCGCCGACTTCCTGCTGGCCGAGGTACTGGAACGGCAGACGCCCGAGACCCAGGACCTGCTGCTGCGCATCAGCGTCCTCGACCGCTTCCGCCCCGAGCTGGCGGACGAGCTGACGGAGCGCACCGACGCCGCGGAGATCCTCGCGGAACTGCACCGCGCCAACGCCTTCGTCGAGGACTTCGGGCACGGCTGGTACCGGCTCCACCCGCTGTTCCGGGAGATCCTCCGCGCCCACCTGCGCCGGCGCGCTCCCGGCCTCGAACCGCGGCTGCACCGCCGCGCCGCCCACTGGCTGCGGCGCTCCGGCGCGCTCCCGGAGATGCTCGCCCACGGCGCCGCCGCGCAGGACTGGACGTACGTCGCCCGGGCCCTGGTCGAGGACCTGGCGATCGGGCAGCTCTTCACCGGCCTGGGCACCGAGGTGCCCCCGGAGTGGTTCGCGGGACTGGGGACGGAGACGCGCGACCCGGCCGCGAACCTCGTCCGCGCCGCGCACGAGCTGTCCCGCTCCGACCTCGGCCAGGGCCTGGCCCACCTGCGCCGCGCCGAGGAGCAGCTGGCGGCCGACGACGGCGGATCCCGCGCGGCCCAGCTGAGCCGCGCCCTCCTGGAGGCCCTGGCGGGACGGCTGTCCGGCTCCGCGCACCGGACCGAACGGGCCGCCCGGTCGGCCCGGCGCCTGATGCCGCAGCTGCCGTCCCGACTGCTCGACGGGCATCCGGAACTGGGTGCCCTGCTGCTCACCCACGTGGGCTCGTCCCGACTCTGGGCCGGACGGTTCGACGAGGCCCGGGCCGCCCTCACCGCCGTGACCCGCGGACCCCGTACCGCGGCCACGGTGCTCCCGCGGATGGAGGCCCTGGAGCACCTGGCGCTCGTCGACCACCTCCACGGGTGGCCGAGCGCGGCGGAACGCAAGGTCCACGCGATGACGGCCGAGGCCGAGCGGTACGGCGCCCCCCAGCCGTCGGGTTCCGGCCTCGGACGGCTGGTCCTGGCGGCGGTCGCGCTCGACCGGGACGACGTGGACCGTGCCGAGGCCCTCCTCGCCGAGACGGCGCACGATCAGCCGCCGGCGGACCCGGTGTCGGCCGCGGCCCGGCGCTTCGTGACCGCCGGTGTGCTCCTGGCCCGGGGCCGTACGCGGGCCGCTCTGGCCGTCGCGGCCCAGAGCGTCCCCGCCGCCGATCACTCGCCCTGGGCCCAGGGCCGCGCCGCCCTGGTCGCCTCCGCCGCCCACCTGGCCGAGGGCGACCCGGACGCGGCGGGCGAGGTCCTGCGGCGGGTGGCCGGGGACCAGCCGCTGTGCGCCGTCGGCGCGGCGCGGGCCCTCCTCGCCGCGGGCGACCCCGGCGCCGCCCTCCGGCTGCTCGACGGCCCCGGGGACCACCCCAGGTCCGGTCCGGGCGTGGCCGTACCGGCCCTGCTCGTACGGGCCCAGGCGGCGAAGCTGGAGGGAGACGCCGCCACCGCCCGCGGACTGCTCGCCCAGGCGCTCCAGGAGGGCCGCGGCGAGGAGCTCAGGCGACCCTTTCGGGACGCCGGCCCCTGGATCGTCCCCTTCCTGGCGGAGCCCCCGCTGCGGTCCCTGGCCGCCGGATGGCTCGTACCCGACCCGGTGTCGGCGCCCGGCGAGCGGACCTCGCCCCGCCCGGTGTCGGCGCCCGGCGTGCGGGTCCGGCCCGGCCGTGCGTCGGCGTACGCCGAGCGGACCCGGCCCGGCCCCGCGCCGGCGTACGCCGAGCGGATCCGGGGCGGAACCGGCCCCGGACCGCTGGTGGAGCAGCTCAGCCCGCGGGAGCGCGAGGTCCTGGAGCGGCTCGCGCGGACGATGTCGACGGAGGACATCGCCGCCGACCTGTACGTGTCCGTGAACACGGTGAAGACCCACCTCAAGAGCGCCTACCGGAAGCTGTCGGTGCACCGGCGCAACGACGCCGTGAGGCGCGCCCGCGAGCTGGGGCTGCTGTGACCGCGAGCCCGGGTGTGACCCCGGAGGCCCGAGAGTCACCCGCACAGGGTGAGGCGCATCCGGACCCGACGGCGGACCATGGCGGTACGGGCACGACCGGCCCCGTGGCAGCCACCCTCGGGAGGGCACCTCATGAAGTACGAGATCCGCGTCGACGGGCACATGTCGGAGACGCTGATCGGAGCTTTTCCTGAGCTGGAGCACGTGGTGATCTCCGGCCAGACGGTGCTGTACGGCCCCCTCGTCGACGAGGGCCACCTCTACGGCCTGCTGGCCCGCTTCCAGTCGCTCGGTCTGCACCTGGCGGAACTCCGGCGACTGCCGGAGTGACCAGGGCGGACCTGCGCGGAGAACGGCCCGGAACGGAGCGGAAACATGGACACGCAAACCTATCTCGCCTACGACTACCCGCTGTTGGGCGCCTTCTGGACCATGCTGTGGTTCTTCCTGTGGATCCTGTGGCTGATCCTGCTCTTCCGGATCATCGGCGACATCTTCCGCGACGACACCCTGGGCGGCTGGGGCAAGGCAGGCTGGCTCGCGTTCGTCATCCTGCTGCCGTTCCTCGGCGTGTTCGTCTACCTCATCGCCCGCGGCAAGACCATGGGCCAGCGGGAGATCGCGCGCGCCCAGCAGAAGCAGGCGGCCTTCGACGCCTACGTCCGCGACACCGCCACCGGCGGCAGCGCCCCCAGCAAGGCCGAGGAACTCGGCAGGCTCGCCGAACTCCGCAGCCGGGGCGACATCAGCGAGGAGGAGTTCCGACGGGCGAAGGACCTCGTCCTGAACGACGACCGTCCGTCCACGCCCTCCGACACGGGCGCCGGCACCCCCCGTCAGTGAGACGGGCAGACGAAAGAGGAGACTGACATGACCGCCACGCACCCCACTCACACGTCGTCGGCGAAATACGCGTGGGCCGGGGGCCTTCGGCTCTTCGCCGCCGTCATGCTCTCCCTCGCGGGACTGCTCGGCATCTTCCGCGGGATCATGGCCATCGCCGAGGACGAGGTCTTCGTCACCACGCCCAACTACGTCTTCAAGTTCGACCTCACCAGCTGGGGCTGGATCCACCTCGCGCTGGGCGTGGTCGCCGCGCTCGTCAGCTACGGACTCTTCGGGGCGGCCGCCTGGGCGCGGTACAGCGGCATCGGCATCGCCGCACTCGTCATCATCGCCAACTTCCTGTCCCTGCCGTACTACCCGGTGTGGTCCGTCGTCCTGATCGCGATGTCCGGGTTCATCATCTGGGCCCTGTGCGTCGACCGCGGCGACGACGAGCGCGCCGCCACCGGGAGGTAACCGTGAAGGACCTGAAGTTCGAACAGAAGCGCTCCCTCTCCCGGGTCGAGGCCGCGGAGCTCCTGGAAGCCCTCGCCGGCGCGTTCAGGGAGGGCGGGGAAGCCGAGCTCCCGCTGGGCCCCGGTGTGCTGGGCCTCCGGGTCCCCGAGGAATTCCGCAGCGAGGTGGAGTTCGAGGTCGGCGACGGCGAGATCGAGCTGGAGATCGAACTGAAGTGGCCGACGGGCGGTGACAAGAAGAGCGAGGCCAAGGCGAAGCCCAAGGCAGAGCCGAAGGCGAAGCCCAAGGCCACGACGAAGGTCACGGCGAAGGCCGGGCCCAAGGCCACGACGAAGGTCACGGCGAAGGCCGGGCCCAAGGCCACGACGAAGGTCACGGCGAAGGCCGGGCCCGAGTCCAAGTCCAAGGTCACGACGAAGGCCGAGCCCAAGCCGAAGCCCAAGGTCACGACCAAGACCGAGTCCAAGGCCAAGCCCAGGACCGCGCCACCCGCACCCGCTCCCCGGGGACGGAAGTCCGCGTCACCCGCCAAGTCCGGGCGCGTCGCCGCGAAGCGCACGTGAGCCGGGGCCGCTCGGGGGACGGTGTGCTCCTGTTTCACCCGCTTGGCATGGCTGCCGTGCCGCAGTCGCCGGGCGCGAGTTGGGTGGGAACCCGGACACCCGGAGAACGGAACCTGCCATGTACGAGATGCACATCGCCCCCGACTGCTCCAGCGGGCTGCTGGTCTGGCACGTGATCGCGAAGGAGGCCGTCAGCAGCCTGTGCGGCCAGCCCGTCGACCGAGGCGCGGACGGAACGCGCACCGACCGGCATTGCCTGCCCTGCATGCGGTCGTTCCAGGACCTGATGGGCGACCGCGGCACCCCGTCGACCGCGCGCTGACCGCCGCGTCGATCGGACGCCGCTCACGGCCCGACCGCCTACCGCCTGATGAGCCGGCGGGCCGTCGCCGTCGCCACGGCGGCGGTGCGCGAGTCCACGCCCAGCTTCGCGAAGATGTGGACGAGGTGCGACTTCACGGTCGCCTGGCTGAGGAACAGGGCCTTGCTGATCTGCTGGTTGGACAGGCCCTCGCCCACCAGCTGGAGGACCTCGAGCTCGCGCTTGGTCAGCGCCTCCGCCGGTGTCCGCATGCGGTCCATCAACCGGTGCGCCACGGCGGGCGCGAGGGCCGACTGACCGGCCGCCGCCGTCCGGACCGCCGCCGCGAGCTCCTCCGGCGGCGCGTCCTTCAGGAGGTAGCCGGAGGCGCCCGCCTCCACGGCCGCGAGGATGTCCGCGTCCGTGTCGTACGTGGTCAGGACCAGCACCTTCGGCCCGTCCGGCGCCGCCGTGATCGCCGCCGTCGCCTCCGAGCCGTGCATGCCCGAGCCGAACTGCAGGTCCATCAGGACCACGTCCACCCCTCCGGCGGCGGCGAGTTCCACGGCGCGTTCGGCCGTGGCCGCCTCCGCGACCACGGCGAAGTCCGGCTCGGTGTCGAGGACCGCGCGCAGGCCCGCCCGTACCACCGGGTGGTCGTCGGCGAGCAGAAGTCGGATGGTCATGCGGACGCTCCAGCGGGGAGGGGGAGGGACACGGCGACCGCCGTGCCCTGGCCGGGTGACGACTCGACGGTGAACGTGCCGCCCAGCGACTCCGCACGCGAGCGCATCGCCGGGAGCCCGAAGCCGCCGTCGGACGACGGGCGGACGGAGGAGGGGTCGAAGCCGCGGCCGTCGTCGACCACGTCCAGAGTCACCGACGCGTCCATGAACGACAGGGTGATCTCCGCCCGCGAGGCCGCGGAGTGCCGCACCGTGTTCGCGAGCGCCGACTGCGCGATCCGCAGCAGCGCCACCTCGTACGGGGTGGGGAGCTCGGCCGGCGTCCCGCTCATCGAGAAGCGGACCCGTGGCCCGGCCCCCGGAGCCACCGCGGTGACCGGCTCGCACAGGCGCTCCAGGGCCGCCGCGAGGGAGCCGTGCTCCAGGTCCGGCGGCGAGAGGGCCCGGACGAAGCGCCGCGCCTCCGCCAGGTTGTCCTGCGCCGCCTCGCGCGCCCGGCCGATGTGCCCGGCGGCGGGGGAGTCCGGCGGCAGGGCCCGCTCGGCCGCCCGCAGCAGCAGCTGGATCGACGACAGGCCCTGCGCGAGCGTGTCGTGGATCTCCCGCGCCAGGCGCTCCCGCTCGGCGAGCGTGCCCGCGTGCCGCTCCGCCGCCGCCAGCTCCGCCCGCGTCTCGATCAGCTCCTCGATGAGCCTGCGCCGGCGCTCGCTCTCCCGGTACAGGGCCTGGTAGCCGAGGACCGTCGCCACCGCGACCGCCGCGCCGAGCAGCGGCCCGATGAAGACGCCCGGGTTGAGCGCGGCGCCGTGTCCCACGTACGAGAGGATCGCCGCGACCGCCGTCAGCGCCACGGCCGGCAGCGACCAGCGCGCGGGCAGCAGGTGCAGCTGGAGGAAGTAGAGCGGGAAGGCAAGCCAGAGCGCTTCCGGGGTGAGGAAGAGCAGCACCAGCCAGGACGCGCCCAGGGCTCCCAGCCACACGGCGGCGGCCCGCTGGGAGTCCCGCACGGAGGGCAGGTAGGAGCCGGCCGCGTAGACGGCGCCCGTGACGACCGCCATCGCCGTCCCGGAGGCCGAGTGCGCCCGTACGGCCGCCAGGACGAGGAGGCCCGCCATCAGGAGGTGCAGGCACAGGCGCAGCGCGCGCAGGGCGGGGGTGAGGGGGCGCCGGGCGGGGTGGAGGGAGGAACGGGGATCCATGATCCCTCCAGGGTAGACAGCGGGAGACAATCCGGACTCAACCGAAAGTTTGACTCCGGAGCCATCCGTGGCGCGATGCCCGAGGGGCGCTCCGCCGACCACTCTGGTCAGCATGTTCGTGGCATGGAGAGACCTGAGATTCGCCAAGGGGCGGTTCGCGCTCATGGGGACCGTGATCGTGCTGATCACCCTGCTCGTGGGGTTGCTGTCCGGGCTGACCGCCGGACTCGCGCGGGAGAACGTCTCCGCGATCACCGGTCTGCCCGCCGACCGGCTGGCCTTCGCGGCGCCGCCGTCCGGGCAGTCCGTCTCCTTCACCAATTCGACGGTGACGGAGGAGCAGTGGCGGCGGTGGGCCGGGCAGCCCGGGGTGACGGGGGCCGACCCGATCGGCATCCGCACCCTCAACGCGGCCGCCGGGGACCGCACCGCCGCCGTGTCCGCCTTCGGCACGGAGCCGGACGCGGGGATCGCGCCCGTGTCCGTCGGCGCGGGGAAGGCGGTCCTCTCGGAGTCGGCCGCGGAGGAACTGGGCGTCGCCGCGGGCGACGCCGTCCGCCTCGGCCCCCTGGAGGTCACCGTCACGGCGGTCTCCGGCGACGCGTCGTACAGCCACACCCCGGTGGTGTGGACCTCGTTCGACGACTGGCAGAAGCTCGGCCACAGCGGCACCACCCCGCAGGAGCAGGCCACCGTCATCGCGCTGAGCGGCGGCGACGGCGCGGACTGGGCGGCCGGCGACGAGGCCGCCGGGACCGAGGCGAGGACGCTCGACGGCGCCCTCACCGCCATAGGGTCCTACCAGGCCGAGAACGGCTCGCTCCAGCTCATGCGCGGCTTCCTGTTCGCCATCTCCGCGCTCGTCATAGGAGCCTTCTTCACCGTCTGGACCATCCAGCGCAGCGGTGACGTCGCCGTCCTCAAGGCGCTCGGGGCCTCCACCCCGTACCTCCTCAAGGACGCCCTCGGGCAGGCCGTCCTCATGCTCACCGCCGGAACCCTGCTCGGCACCGCGCTCGCGGTCGGCATCGGCGCGCTGGTCAGCGGCGGGAACGTGCCCTTCGTCCTGGAGCCGCTCACGGTCCTCGGGCCGGCCGCCGTGATCGTCGTCCTCGGTGTGCTCGGCGCCGCCCTGTCCATCCGGCGGATCACCGCCGTCGATCCCCTCACCGCCCTCGGGAGCGCCCGATGAGTCTCGTCCTCGACGCCGTCACCCTCACCTACCCCGACGGCGACGGTCGGCTCACCGCCCTCGACGCCGTCTCCCTCGACGTGCCCGCCGGCACGCTCACCGCCGTCGTCGGGCCGTCCGGTTCCGGCAAGTCCAGCCTCCTCGCGGTGGCCGCCACCCTGGTGACCCCGGACGAGGGGCGGGTCGTCGTCGCCGGGAAGGACACGGGGTCGCTCACCCCGGCCGCCAAGGCGGAGCTGCGGCGCGAGCACATCGGGATCGTCTTCCAGCAGCCCAACCTGCTGCCCTCGCTCAGCGCGGCCGAGCAGCTCCAGGTCATGGCCCACCTCTCCGGGCGTCCGCCCAAGGCGGTACGGGGCCGGGCCCTCGACCTCCTCGACGCGGTGGGCCTCGCGGACCAGGCCCACCGGCGGCCGCACCAGCTGTCCGGCGGCCAGCGGCAGCGCGTCAACATCGCGCGGGCCCTGATGAACGAGCCGTCCGTCCTCCTCGTCGACGAGCCGACCAGCGCCCTCGACCACGAGCGGGGGGCCGCGGTCATGGACCTGCTCGCCACCCTCACGGCCGAGCGGGGGACGGCGACGGTCCTGGTCACCCACGACCGCACCCACCTGGCCCGCACGGACCACTCGGTGACGGTGCAGGACGGGCGGCTGACGGACTCGGTAGCGGTCTGAGACGCCGGACCAGACCGGACCAGACCGGACCAGATCAGACGGGACGAGACCGGACCAGGCCGGACCAGGCCGGACCAGGCCGGACCGACAGGGGCGGCCGGGGCATCGGCGTCGGTCACCGGCCCGGGGCGCCGCGTCGGGCGGCGCCCCGCGGCATCAGCCGAACCAGACGACCAGCCGGACGTTCTCGGCCCCGTGGACGGCGGCCCGTTCCCGCATCGCCGCCCAGACGGGGGCCCAGTCGCCGTCCGGCGGGACGAACATGCGGGGCGTGAAGGTGACGGGGCGGTAGACGGATCCGTCCCAGTGGACCTCGCCGCCCGCCGGCCACTCGTGGGGCATGAGGTCCTCGCCGAAGAGGTCCTCGGCGGCGTCGAGGACCTCGATGGGCGTCCAGGGGGTGGCGTGCAGGGCGAGTGCGCCGTCCGGGCCGGGCCGCCATTCGCCGATGTGGTTGCCGTCGGGGCCGTCGCAGAGCGGCGCGTCCCAGTCGACCGCGGCGATCTCGGCCCAGGTGGCGTACGAGTGGCTGTGGTGGAGTTCGTCGTACGTGGCGGGGACCGGCTCCGAGACGTCCTCGGGGATGCCCCGCTGGTCGAACAGGGGCCGGTCCACCTGGAGGACCCCGCCGTAGCCGAAGAGGCACTCGCGGGCGTGCCGGTCGCGGCACAGCGCGCTGTCCGGCAGGCCGAGGGAGAACTCCCACCGGCCGCCGGGGGAGCGCACCTCGATCACCCCGTCGATGTCCGCCCCCACGACGGCGTCAGCCCTGGCCGTTGCCCGAGGTGTTCGCCAGCGCGGCCGACAGTTCGCGGGCCACTTCCTGGAGGATCGGGACGATCTTCTCGGTGGCCGCCTCGGTGACGCGGCCGGCGGGGCCCGAGATGGAGATGGCCGCGGCGGTGGGGGAGTCCGGTACGGACACCGCGAGGCAGCGGACTCCTATCTCCTGCTCGTTGTCGTCGACGGCGTAGCCGGTCTCGCGGACCGCGACGAGCGCGTCGAGGAAGCCGTCCGGCGTGGTGATCGTCTTCTCGGTGGCGGCCGGCATGCCGGTACGGGCGAGCAGCGCGCGCACCTCGTCCGCCGGGGTGTGCGCGAGGAGCGCCTTGCCGACGCCGGTCGAGTGCGGCAGGACCCGGCGGCCGACCTCGGTGAACATGCGCATGGAGTGCTTGGACGGCACCTGGGCCACGTACACGATCTCGTCGCCGTCGAGCAGGGCCATGTTCGCCGTCTCGCCGGTCTCCTCGACGAGCCGCGCGAGGTAGGGGCGGGCCCAGGTGCCGAGGAGGCGGGCGGAGGACTCGCCGAGCCGGATGAGGCGGGGGCCGAGCGCGTACCGCCGGTTGGGCTGCTGGCGTACGTAGCCGCAGGCGACGAGGGTGCGCATCAGGCGGTGGATGGTGGGCAGCGGGAGTCCGCTGCTGGCGGAGAGCTCGCTGAGCCCGACCTCGCCCCCGGCGTCGGCCATCCGCTCCAGGAGGTCGAAGGCACGCTCAAGGGACTGGACGCCACCGCTCGCGGCGGAGGGCTTGGCGGCGTCGGTGGTGCTGGCGCTGGACGTCGGCACGTCAACGGTCCTTTCGAGGCAGGCGGGCAAGGCAGCAGCCTACCGGGCCACCGGCCGGGGCACATGGTTCCGGGCCCGGTGTACGAGCCGGTCAGGGGGTGTTTGTCCGGTGTCGGCGAGGGCCCAGCGGGGTCCGGGTCCGCCCCACATGTGCGGAGCTACCTTCTACTGTACGGAATTTCCATTCCACTTTGTGGAAACATCCAAGACGGGTTCGCCGAGGGCCGATGCTGGAAGTGTGCCCTTGACGACATGTCGTCCGGAAGTGAAGACTCCTTCAACAGTTCGTTGAATTTCTTGCCGAAGTGCTTGAACCGAAGTGCTTGAAGAAGGGGTACGGGTGGACGTCAACCTGGTCCTGCGCTCGACACGCGTCATCACCCCCGAGGGGACGCGCCCGGCGTCGATCGCCGTCTCCGGAGGGACGATCGCGGCCGTGCTGCCGTACGACGCCGAGGTACCCGCCGGGGCCCGGCTCGAGGACGTCGGCGACGACGTCGTCCTGCCCGGCCTCGTCGACACCCACGTGCACGTGAACGACCCCGGCCGCACCGAGTGGGAGGGCTTCTGGACCGCCACCCGCGCGGCCGCCGCCGGCGGCATCACCACGCTGCTCGACATGCCGCTGAACTCGCTGCCCCCCACCACCACCGTGGACAACCTGCGCGTCAAGCAGGACGTCGCCCGCCGCAAGGCGCACATCGACGTCGGCTTCTGGGGCGGCGCCCTGCCCGACAACGTCAAGGACCTGCGGCCCCTCCACGACGCCGGCGTCTTCGGCTTCAAGTGCTTCCTGTCGCCCTCCGGCGTCGACGAGTTCCCCTCGCTCGACCAGGAGCAGCTGGCGACCTCGCTCGCCGAGATCTCCGGCTTCGACGGCCTGATGATCGTGCACGCCGAGGACCCGCACCACCTCGCCGCCGCGCCCCAGCGCTCCGGCGGCGCGTACGCCGACTTCCTCGCCTCCCGCCCCCGGGACGCCGAGAACACGGCCATCGAGAACCTGGTCAACCAGGCCCGCAGGCTGAACGCCCGCGTCCACGTCCTGCACCTGTCCTCCTCCGACGCGCTGCCGCTCATCGCCGCCGCCAAGGCCGAGGGCGTCAAGATCACCGTCGAGTCCTGCCCGCACTTCCTCACGCTCACCGCCGAGGAGATCCCGGACGGCGCCACCGAGTTCAAGTGCTGTCCGCCCATCCGCGAGGCCTCGAACCAGGACGCCCTGTGGCAGGGCCTCGCCGACGGCACGATCGACTGCATCGTCTCCGACCACTCCCCGTCCACCGCGGACCTCAAGACCCCCGACTTCGCCTCCGCCTGGGGCGGCATCTCCTCCCTCCAGCTGGGCCTGCCCGCCATCTGGACCGAGGCCCGCCGCCGCGGCTTCGACCTGACGGACGTCGCCCGCTGGATGTCCGAGGCCCCCGCCCGGCTCGCCGGACTCACCCGCAAGGGCGCCATCGAGGCCGGCCGCGACGCCGACTTCGCCGTCCTCGCCCCCGACGCCACCTTCACCGTCGACCCGGCCGAGCTCCAGCACCGCAACCGCATCACCGCCTACGCGGGCAGGACCCTCACCGGCGTCGTGACCTCCACCTGGCTGCGCGGCGAGCGGATCGCCGACCACGGCACCCTGGCCGAGCCCTCCGGCCGCCTCCTCGAAAGGAACAACTGACCCGTGAGCACCGGCATACCCTCCTTCACCGGCGACGCCAGCCCCTTCGGCGGCGGCGACCCGTACGCCGACTACCGCACGGCCGACTTCCCCTTCACTCAGTACGCGGACCTCGCCGACCGGCGTCTGGGCGCGGGCGTCGTCGCCGCCAACGACGAGTTCTTCGCCGAGCGCGAGAACCTGCTCAAGCCCGAGCCCGCCGAGTTCGACCCCGAGCACTTCGGCCACAAGGGCAAGATCATGGACGGCTGGGAGACCCGCCGCCGCCGCGGGATCTCGGCCCAGCAGCCGCACCCCACCGAGGACGACCACGACTGGGCCCTCGTACGGCTCGGTGCACCCGGCGTCGTCCGCGGCATCGTCGTCGACACCGCCCACTTCCGCGGCAACTACCCGCAGGCCGTCTCCGTCGAGGCCGCCTCCGTCGCCGGCTCGCCCTCGCCCGAGGAGCTCCTCGCCGACGACGTGAAGTGGACGACGCTCGTCCCGCGGACCGCCGTCGGCGGCCACGCCGCCAACGGCTTCGCCGTCGACGTCGAGCAGCGCTTCACCCACCTGCGCGTCAACCAGCACCCCGACGGCGGCATCGCCCGCCTCCGCGTCCACGGCGAGGTCGCCCCCGACCCGGCGTGGCTCGGCGTGCTCGGCACCTTCGACCTCGCGGCCCTGGAGAACGGCGGCCAGGTCGAGGACGCCTCCGACCGCTTCTACTCCCCGGCCACCAACACCATCCAGCCGGGCCGCTCCCGCAAGATGGACGACGGCTGGGAGACCCGCCGCCGCCGCGACAAGGGCAACGACTGGATCCGCTACGGCCTGGCCGCCGAGTCCGAGATCCGCGCCGTCGAGATCGACACCGCGTACCTCAAGGGCAACAGCGCCGGCTGGGCCGCGCTCTCCGTCGCGGCCGAGGGCTCCGACGACTGGACCGAGATCCTGCCCCGGACCCGTCTCCAGCCCGACACGAACCACCGCTTCGTCCTCGACACCCCCGCGGTCGGATCCCGCGTCCGGATCGACATCTACCCGGACGGAGGCATCTCCCGCCTCCGCCTCTTCGGCTCCCTCACGGAGGCCGGCACGGCGCGCCTGACCGCCCGCCACCAGGAGCTCGGCGGCTGACCCCACCGGCCTCCCCGAGCCGGGCGCGCCCCACGCGCCCCGGCTCCCCGAGCCCGGCGCGCCCTCGCGCGACCCGGCTCTCCCGAACTGGGCGGGAACGACACCCCGCCCGGCCCGGGGGGGGGGCCCCCCCCCCCCCCCCCCCGGGGCCCCCCCCCCCCCCCGCCCCGGGGCGGGGGGACGCC
>NZ_JBHJQI010000026.1:0-79237 GCF_042262805.1 Streptomyces sp. NPDC056361 | reverse complement strand
CCGGACATCCTGCGTGATGCCCGGCCAAGGGCAGCCGTGTCGGCGACCGCCGTCACCGCTCCCCTCGCCGGCGACTTCCGCCACGACGTCTACGACCGGTTCCGTACCACCGTGAGTGTGGAGACCACCCATGCCCCTGACATCCACTGACGACATCATCGGCCCCGCCTACGACCGGAACCGGGGGGTAGGAGCCTTCAACGTCGTCCAGCTCGAACACGCCGAAGCCATCGTCGACGGCGCACACCGGGCCGGCCTTCCCGTGATCCTCCAGATCAGCGAGAACACCGTGCGCTACCACGGCTCCCTGACCCCCATCGGCCGCGCTGCCCTGAGCCTGGCGGAGGAAGCGACCGTGCCCGTGGCCGTCCACCTCGACCACGCCGAGTCCGAGGACCTCGTACGCGAAGCCGTGCGGCTCGGCTTCACGTCCGTCATGTTCGACGCCTCCAAGCTGCCGTACGAGCGGAACGTGGCCGTGACGAGAGCGGTCACCGAGTACGGACACAGGGCAGACGTCCTCGTCGAGGCCGAACTGGGCGAGGTCGGCGGCAAGGACGGCGCCCACGCCCCGGGAGTCCGTACCGACCCGGACGAGGCACGCGCATTCGCCGCCGCGACTGCCGTCGACTGCCTCGCCGTCGCGGTCGGCAGCTCCCACGCGATGGCCACGCGCGACGCCGTTCTGGACTTCGACCTGATCAGCCGCCTACGCGACAGCGTCGGCGTGCCCCTCGTCCTGCACGGCTCCTCGGGCGTATCGGACACGAACCTCGCCAAGGCCGTCAGGGCCGGAATGACGAAGGTCAACATCTCCACTCACCTCAACGGCATCTTCTCCGCCACCGTGAGGCGGGAACTGGACCGCCGGCCGACGGTCAGCGACTCCCGCACGTACATCGGGGCGGCCCGCGAGAAGGTCGCCTGCGAGGTCGCACGCCTCCTGCGGGTCCTGGCGCTCGCCTGACACCCCACCTGCCCCCGTCGGCCGACGACAGGCGTTCACGGCTGACCGCCGCTGCTCGCACGGTCACCTCCTGTGCCCCTCCGGCGGCCCGCAGCACCTCCGCTCAGGAAAACGGAAGTTTCCCCGCCGCGACTCTTGTTTTACCGGTCAAATGAGCCGTACGGTCCACCCAACCGGCTGCAGTCGAAGCACGGCGGCCGCCCGGACCAGCGCGGAACAACGCCTGATCGCACAGGTCTTGCCCTTCCGCCCCCCGCCCGCCTTTCCCCAGCACCACCCGACGTAACACGGGCAACCCCTACGGGACGGTTCACCCCCCTACGGCACGGCTCTCCGGCCGTGAGGCGCACCGCACGACGCACCTTCACCCCCCCGCAAGACGCAAGAGGGAACGGGCCACCCCCACCTCCCTCCGCGGCCGCACCGCACCGCGCGGTCGCCCACACACGAACACACGCCCAGCCGTGTGTCCCCAGACTCTCTCCCCGGCACCGGACACGCTCCACGTGGTGCGCCGTGGTCCGGCGAGGAGAGCACCGCACCTGGAGCGCACAGTGCCGCTCCGCGTGTTACCGCCGTCCCGAAAGGACGCCGGACCACCCAAGGAGCCGTCTCCCCACGGCTCCTGCGATCAAGGAGTACTCGTGACCACTCCTCGAACCAGACTGGCCGGGGCGCTCGCCTCGGCCGTACTGGTCATCACAGGCAGCAGCGCGCTGACGATGCCCACGGCATCCGCCGACGCGACCGCCGCCTCCTACACCGTCACCGTCGGTGCCAAGGGCTCCTGGACCACCCCGGACGACACGCCCGCAGGCACCTACATGGACAAGGACGGCACCTTCTACTTCCAGCAGGCCCACGCGCTCTACGGCGCAAGCGACGAGCGCAGGTGGACCTTCTACACCGGAACGAACATCGAAACCGCCACCCGCTCCGGAACCATCAGCGACGCGGTCAACCCGGCCAACAGCAACGACCGCAACAACGACACGACCTGGCGGTGCAACAACAGCCCGACCGGCGTGGAATCCACCCAGGCTCCCTCGACGGGCACCTACGCGCACCGCAACTACTGCGACCTCGCGGGCGTGTGGGTGGACCCCGACACCGGCGACTGGTACGGACTCGTGCACAACGAGTTCACCCCGGAGCCCTTCGCGGACTACTCCCACTACGACGGCATCGACTACGCCGTCTCCAAGGACCAGGGGAAGACGTGGACCATCAAGGACCACGTCATCACCTCCCACTACAGCACCAAGCGCGGCGACACCACGGCCTTCCCCCAGCAGACCTACCACTACGGCACCGGTGACCAGCGGCTGTTCGTCGACACCGCCTCCGGCTACTTCTACGCCTTCTACGGCTCCCGCATCGTCAACAAGGGCGGCGGCTGGGCAGCCTTCTACGGCCACGTCGCCCGCGCGCCGATCTCCGGCAAGATGGCCCCCGGCACCTGGCAGAAGTGGTACGACGGCGCCTGGTCCGAGCCCGGCGTCGGCGGCCGCGAGAGCACCATGCTCCCGGTCGCAGGCACTAGCACCACCGGATACGTCGCGCCGGCCAAGGAGTACAACCCGGCGAACAGCGGCAGCGTCAGCCAGCAGATCGCCAACGGGCTCACGCCCGCCACTTCCCCGCTCTTCGTCATGGACATCACCTACAACGCCCACCTCGGCCTGTACATCGGCCAGCCGCAGGCGGTCGACCAGAGCGGCAACGCCTCCCAGGAGATCTACGCCACCGACAACCTGGCCACGCAGAAGTGGTTCCGCCTCGGTGACACGGGCTCGTACAAGAACGCCTCCTGGTACCGGTGGTTCCTCGACAGCGCCAACAAGACCAACTCCACGATCGTCGGCAAGGACTTCCGCTCGTACTGCTCGTTCGGCTGCTCCAACGGGGCGAGCGGTGAGTACGTCAACCTGACGATCAACACCACCGAGCCCGCTGCCCCCGTGGACACCTCCAAGAGCTATCGCATCGCCGGCGGCGGCGGACGCATCCTGGCGCAGGTCTCCGGGAGCTCGGCCACCACCTCGCTCGCCTCCTCCTCCGGCTCCGCCCTGGAGTCGTGGACCTTCACCTCCAACGGTGACGGTTCGTACCGCATCGCCAACACGAGCACCGGGCAGCTGCTCGGCGTCAGCACCGGCTCCACGGCGACCCGCGCGTGGGGCACCAAGCCCACGGTCACCGCGGCTCAGACCGGCAGCGCCGCCGTGGGACAGCAGTGGTTCGTGATCCGCGGCACCTCGCCCACCGACGGAACGGCCACCGGCACGTACAAGATCGTCAACCGCTACAGCGGCCTCGTCATCGGCCTCTCCTCCGACACCAACCGCCTCGCCGAGACCACACCCACCCGCAGCTGGACCAACACCACCGGCAACACGGTCGGCGGCACCCGGACCGCCGGCGAGCAGACCCTGACCCTCACCCCGACCGCCCAGGCCCCCGAAACGGTGACGGTCGGTAACCCGGGCAACCAGAACACACCCCTGAACACCGCCGTCTCACTCCAGATCACCGCCACCGACTCGGCCGGCAAGCCCCTCACCCTCACCGCCACCGGCCTCCCCTCCGGACTGAGCATCAGCCCCACCGGCCTCATCACCGGCACCCCCACCACCGTCGGAACCACCACCGCCACCGTCACCGCCTCCTCCGGCAGCGCCAGCGGCACGACGACCTTCACCTGGGCAGTCACCCCCTCCCTCAGCGGAGTCCACACCCTCACCGCCGCGGGCAAGGCCCTCGACAACCCCAACCACAGCACCACCAGCGGCACCCAGCTCATCACCTGGACACCGACCGGCGGCGCCAACCAGAACTGGACCTTCACCCGTCAGACCGACGGCACCTACACACTCAAGAACACCGAGTCCGGACTCTGCGCCGACGTCGAAAGCGGCTCCACCACCGCCGGCGCAAAGATCATCCAGTGGACCTGCACCAGCGGCCCCAACCAACGCTGGACCCCCACCCTCCAGCCCAACGGCACCTACACCGTCGCATCCGCGGCGACCGGACTCCTCCTGACGACCGCCTCATCTACCAACGGAGCCCTGGTCACCCAACAGCCCGACACCGGCAGCACCCTCCAGCAGTGGACCATCAACTGATCCACCGCCCGTAACCGACCTGTCGGGGCCCCGAACGACGAACGGGACCCCGACATGGTTGCGTCACGCACCGACGAGCATGCCGCTTCGACACCAAGACGTACTGCGTCAGGAACGTCGAAGCCCGGGTTGCTCGCAGGCGCGGGGGAACGGCGGCTGGTTCGGTCTCTTCGCGGGCCGCACGGTCAGTGAGGACCATGGTGATGTTGGGGGAGGTGGCCAAAGCGGCGGCCGCCAGCATGTCCAATACGCAGGAGTTTTTCGCTGCCAGGGCTGTTCAACCCGCTGAAGCGCGGCATTCTGGAGGAGGCGAGGCAATGGAGTTTCGTGTCCAGGGCAGGAGGTGCGGGCATGGTCCCTTCCGGGCATTCGCCGGCGCCTCGACCGTCGGTCCCCGTCTGTGACCGGTGCGGACGCTTCGCCGATCCCCGCTGGTCCGCCGCGGTGAAGGACTCCTCCTGCATTCACTCCGGCGATCCAGTGCGTGACGGGCAGCGACCGATCCACGCCTGCGGCCCCAAGCACACGAAGGCGCTGCGGCGTGACCGCGACCGGCGCGCCTACGCAGACGAGGAGCTGTGGTCCGGCCGGCTGGCCCGAGCCGCAGCAGCCGACGGACGCATGAGCATGGAGCAGCTGTCCCAGGCGGCCGGACTCACCAGCGACCAACTCGCCAGAGCGGCCGTGTGGGCGGGCCAGGAGCACCACGCACCCGTCCCCAGGCCCACCACGGCACCCACTCCCGTGCGGGCCGACCGATAGACCCACCTGTCCGGCCCGGTCCGCCTCCTCCCGAGGCCGTCAGAGCTGCGGGGGGAGGCATCAGTGAAAGACGACCCCATGCTTCCTCGCGCCCGCTATGCCGACGGCACGCTGCACCTCACCCTGCCCGACCTCGACATCCCCGCGCGGGCCGCCGCAGCTGTGGAAGTACAGGCACTCGTTCTCGCCTACCGGCCCGAGTGCCTCCGCGTCGAACTCCACCCCGGCCGGCCCTCACCTGCGACCCTCAGCGTCCTGGCTCGTACCCGGCGCCTCTGCGGAGCCCTCGGTATCCCCCTCGTCCTCGTCGAACCCCTTCCCACGGCCGCGCCGCCCACCATCACGGCTGCCTGAACAGGTCAACCTGTGCCGGCCGGCCGGTCGGACTGGGAAGAGATCGGCAGCGCCCGTCAGGTCGAGCAGTCGCAGCATCTGGTGGCTGGGAGCTGCGAGGCTGAGGATGCGGCCGGGGCGGAGGGCGGTCTCACGCGTCCGAAGCAGCGCGTCGAGTCCGGAAGAGTCGCAATAAGGACGAGTCGCTCAGGTCGACGACGACCGCTGCCGAAGGCTTCGCGAGCGACAGGCCTCCTTGGTCTTGGTGAGGGCTGATCCACGATCCTCGTCACCTACGAGCTCGTCGAACAGTCGGCACAGGAGCCCTCAAGCGCGTCGGCCGCCGCGGCTGGTGGCGGTCCTTCCTGTGAGCGGCTGGTGGGGTGGCAGTGGGTGGGTGTCAGCGTGCGCGCGCGTCGAGCACGCTGATCGTGGTGCTTGCGGTGCGCTCGTCACCCAGGGTTAAGGCTGCTGTGTTATCCCCGAGTCATGAAGCTTCTGGGGGGACGGCGTATATGGATCCAACTCGGCGGAGGGGCGATCGCGTCGGCGATCTCCGTTCTCTTCGCGCTGGGCGCCTTGGGGCAGTTCCGCGCCGCAGCGCGGATCGACGAGCGGCCCGTACGCGTGGAGGGCTCGGTCTCGCATGTCCCGCTCAAGAAGGGGGAGGGGTACGAGATCTCCTACGAGGTCGACGGCCGCACCTACCGGACGGACGACATCAGTCTCGGCCCGGACCTGACGCGACAGGTCCGGGTCGGCCTCCCCGTCCCGCTGGAGGTCGCCGCCGATGACCCGTCCATCGCGCGGGTCGCGGGCGCGCACTACCCGGACGACGACTTCTTCCCCACCTACGTCCTGGCGGCGTTCGCCTCGGCGGTGGCAGCGGCCCTCACCTTGTGGTTCGGCCGCCGGCCCAGGCCTGGTGCGCCCGCTCCCACCGGGCGATAGACCGCGAGGGCGGTTGCGAGTAACTCGTCGTCCGCTACGAAGGGACTGGGACTGCCCTCCTCGCGGCCGTCAACGAGTGTCTGCGACCAGCACTTTCGCAACGCTGCGCGGCTAGTGCGAGAAAACGGCTCGCGGGACTCGTGGCGCGGATGGCAGGGTCCAGCGCATGGCGCCCCAGTATCAGATTCGTGCCGACTACGACGCTCACTCGATCGTGGTCTACCAGGCGTACACGCCTGCCATCGCCGACGCGGCGCTGCGGGCGGGCCGCTTCGTTGCGCCGTTCTCGTTTCACCGGATGACGTGGATCAAGCCGTCGTTCATGTGGCTGATGCACCGCAGCAACTGGGGCCGCAAACCCGGTCAGGAACGCATTCTCGCGGTGCGCATGACGCGGGAGGGCTGGGAGGAGGCTCTTTCCCGGGCCGTGCTCACGACGGCCCACCCGGCGGCCGTCGCCGAGGCGGCCGTCCATGTCCAATGGGACCCGGAGCGCTCGCCGCGCGGGGCGGCGCTCAACCACTACAGCATCCAGGTCGGCATCGGCCGCCATCTGATTCGCACGTTCACCGACGACTGGATGGTGGGTCTCACCGACCTGACCCCGCAGGTCCGCAAGGCTGCCTCCCTGACACAGTCCGGGCATGCCGCGAAAGCCCAGCGACTGTTCCCCGCAGAGCGCGCCTACCCGCTGCCTCGGGCACTGGAGAACCGCCTTTCCTCAGGTGGGTGACCGAACGCTCGCTGCATGCCCCGTCCTTCACGGCGGCGTAAGCCGGAGCGGCCCGCAGAGCGAAAGGACTGGGGAAGGACCGGGGAAGGAATGGAGGCGGCCCACGCTGCGCGCGACTGTGTGAGTGGCTGCGCTCGGGCTGACGCGTCGGAGTGATGACTGGCCCGTTGGAATTTCCTACCAAGAGGACTTGGTCACGCCCGGAAGGAAGCCGGCGTGTGCCTGCCGGCGCATCTGTACGCGGGAGAGGCCGAACTTGCGCAGGTAGCCGCGGGGGCGGCCGTCCGTGCTGTCGCGGTTGCGTACGCGCGTGGCGCTGGCGTCGCGTGGCTGCCGGCGCAGTTCCGCTAGGGCTGCGTCGCGTTCCGGCGTCGTGGAGGACGGGCGGCGGATGATCTCCTTGAGTTCGGCCCGCCGGGCGGCGTACCGCTCGACGCTCTCCTTGCGCTTCTCGTTCTTCGCGGTCTTGCTTCGCTTCGCCATCAGATCTTCCCCCCTCGTGCGCGGATGCGTGCCACGGCGGCCTCGATGCCGATCGTGTCCACGGTCTTGATCGCCTTCGTGCTGAGCGTCAGGCGGACGTAGCGGCCCTCGCTGGGCAGCCAGTAGCGCTTGCGCTGGATGTTCGGGTCGAAGCGACGCGAGGTGCGCCGGTGGGAGTGGGAGATGGAATTGCCGAATCCCGGCTGGGCGCCGGTCAGTTGGCAGTGGGCTGACATGGGTGGCTGTCGCCTTTCTCGCTGGCTGGGGGTGGCTGCCACCCTACAGTATTGGAAATGAAAACCATTCTCATGTAGCGTGGGGTGTGGCACGCAACGACACACGCCCGGTCACCAAGGTCCGTTCCGCGGCAGGCGCCAGGTGCACCTACGTGACACGCGAGAACGGGCGCAACGACTCCGACCGCCCAGTGCTCCGCACGTACGACGCTGCCCTCGGCCGGCACGTCGACTTCCGTCAGGAGCACTGACCCCTGCCCATCGAAAGGCCCCGCCATGAAGCCCGGAATCCACCCCGCCTATGGCCCCGTCGTCTTCCGCGACTCCGCCTCCGGCACCGCATTCCTCACCCGCTCCACGATGACCAGCGACAAGAGCATCGACTGGGAGGACGGCCACACCTACCCGGTCATCGACGTGGAGATCTCCTCAACGAGCCACCCCTTCTACACGGGCACCGCCCGCGTCCTCGACACCGCCGGCCGCGTCGAGAAGTTCCAGCGCCGCTACGGAGCCCGTTGATGACCCACGAACACACGCTGCCCGTCGTGATCGTCGCCGGACTGCACGCCGATGCGCGCAAAGAGGTCGTCGAGCGACTCCTGCGGACCGTCCCGGGCAGCACGGCCCTGCACCACGACCTCGCCGGCGCGCCCGCCGGCACCGTGCTCCGTACCATCCGCGACGCCTCCGGCACCCTCTCCTCCAGCGAGGCACCCTTGGTCAACGACTGCGCGTGCTGCGCGCTGCGCGAGGACCTCGTCCCCGAACTGGAAAGGCTGGCGGACAGCGGCCTGACCCGGCTCGCCGTCGTCGAGTTGTGGGACTCGGTCGAACCGAAGGCCATGGTAGAGGTCATCGCCGGACACGGCGGAGACCGCCTGGCTCTGGCGAACGTGATCACGGCCGTGGACCCCGCGCTCATCCTGCCGTGCCTCGGCAACGGCGACGACCTGGCAGAAGCCGGCCTCGCGGCCGCGGCCACCGACCAGCGGACCGTCGCGGACACCTGGGCCCGCCAACTGGAATACGCACCCGTGCTCGCCGTCGTCGACGGCGACGAGGCAGACGAGGAGGACCACGCACTCCTCGCACAGCTCCATCCCACCGCCCGGCGCGTCCCGGCCGGATCCGGCGAACTCGTCCAAGCCGCGTTCGCCGGCTTCGACGTCGAAGCCGCGGCAGCCGCCCAGCACCCCGCCTGCGCGCTGCTGCCCCAGGACGCCGACGAGGCCGGTGTCACCACGTTCGTCTGGCGCCGCCACCGGCCGTTCCACCCCGAACGGCTCTACGAGGCACTTGAGGACCTGTGCCGCGCCGCCGCCCGCAGCCGCGGCCGGTTCTGGCTGGCCGACCGCCCCGACACCCTGCTCGCCTGGGACTCCGCCGGCGGAGCGTTGTGCGTGGAGAACGCCGGTCCCTGGCTGGCGTCACTGCCGGACGCCGCCTGGGAGATGGTCCCGCCGATGCGCCGCGCGGCAGCCGCCCTCGACTGGCACCCCGAGCACGGCGACTGCTGCCAGCACCTCGTCTTCACCTCACCCGGCCTCGACCGGGACGGACTCGAAGCACTCCTCGACTCCTGCCTCCTCGACGACGCCGAGTACCGGGCAGGACCCGAATCGTGGAAGCACCTGCCCGCCGCCTTCGATTCCCTCATCGACGCCCCCTGACCTCGCACGACCCCACTGCAACGCTCAACCGAAGGAGCCGCGCGATGGCCAGACGCCCCGACCCCCGCAAGCCCGTGAAGTCCCGCACCAACCCGCTCGACGCGGTCGGCATCACATACATCGACTACAAGGACACCGACCTGCTCCGCAAGTTGAAGGGCGGGGTACGCGCGGGGGACTCCTTCAATCAGATGACGGAGGGGTGGATCGTCCGCGGATTGCGCGACCCACCAGCACGGCGAGCGGAATGACGACCACGACGTACGCGGCGCAAGCCGCTGCGGCCACGAAGCTGCCGGTGAACGCGAGGACGAGCCCCCCGAGCACGAGGCCGGCGGCGAGGGTCGAGAAGAACAGGCGCATGTGACGTTCAACGACCAGAGCTGTTCGTGGACCCTGCGGGCCGCCCAGAATTGCGGGGACGGGGATGCCGACCCCGAGAGACCGCCGTTGTTGGAGGGTGAAGCACCCCGGCAGGAGTGGTACTGGGAACGTTTGTGTTGGTCGGATGGCAACGTCCAGTTGCTTGCCATAGCCCGGTTCACCACGAGCGAGCACGAGGTCGCCGACGCCGAGGCAGCGGCGATCAACGGCGCCCTCCAGGCGACCCTCTGCGGCTGACGCGCCGCCCACCGACCGGCCCGTCCGCGCTCCTGCCGCGGACGGGCCGCGCGTGTTCCGGGGGTGAGCCATGGGCCAAGCGGGCGGGGAAGTCACCGAGTACGGCTAGCGCAAGGCGCGCGCCGCGTTCCTCGTCGGCGAACGACGTGTGCCACCTGTGCGGCCGCAGGGTCTGATGGCGCGCCATGGCTCAGGGGCTGATCGACACCGCCTGTTCACCGGTTGAAACTCGCTGCCTGGTAGGTGCTTTCTCCGGCCAGTACGGTGAGGAGCACCTTCGTCTGGTCGACACGGTCGACGGGGACTTCCAGCAGGTTCTGGTCGACGATCACGTAGTCGGCCTGCTTGCCGACTTCGATCGAGCCGGTGGTGTCGTCCTGTCCGAGTGCGTAAGCGGCGTCGAGCGTGACGAGCTTGACGGCGGTCTCGACACTGTCGACGGCGTTGCTCTCGCGGGTGACCGCCCGCTCGATGATGCCGAAGGGTGACAGGGGGTCGGCGTCCCAGTCGCTCGACAGCGAGACGTGCGCGCCGGCGTCGAGCAGTTTCGCGACGGGGATCAGATCGAACGCCCGGTTGCCGATGAAGTCCGAGAGCTGCTCGTGGTAGCCGGGGTCGATCGCTTCGGGGCCCACCTGGAAGTCGGCGACGACGCCGAGTTCGGCGAAGCGTTTCGTGTCGTCGGGGTGGACGAGGTAGGTGTGCGTGGTGCGGTGTCGGCGGTCCGCGACCTGGTCCTTGGGCGCGTCGATGGCCTCGACGGCGTCGAGTGCCTCGCGGGTGGCGGCGTCTCCGATGACGTGGAAGTGCATCCGGTAGCCGATCCGGTGGAGCTCGGACACGTACGTGCGGAGCTGATCACGCTCGAAGTACGGGAATCCGGAGGGGTACTGAGGGTTGATCGGCTTGTCGTAGGGCTTCAGCATCCAGGCGGTGCCGAGGTCGAGGATCCCGTCGAGGTAGATCTTCGCCGTGTTGAACCGGAGCAGACTGTTCGGGTCGTCGCTGAACCGTCGTTGGAACTCGGCGAGTTGTTCCTTCATGTCGGCGTCGGGATAGAGGTAGAGGCCGTTGACGGCCCGCACGGACAGTTCGCCCTCCTTGAGGGCCCGCTGCCAGGCCGCCGGGTGGTTCTGGCCCCAGAACCCGCCCGCGTCGCTGGCGCTGGTGATTCCGTTCTTCGCGAGCTCGTCGAGGGCAACGAGGAGGCCCTTGTAGACGACCTCGTCGTCGGGCGCGGCGGCGTTACGGATCCGCTGCTGCGCGTTCTCGAGCAGGAGGCCGTTGAGCCGACCGGTCTCCGGGTCACGCCCGTAGATGCCGCCCTGCGGGTCGGGATCGTCGGGTCCGATCCCCGCGGCCTTCAGCCCCAGGCTGTTGGTCCACACCGCGTGGCCCAGGTCGTCGAGGATCAGCGCCGGACGGTCGGGGATCGCGCGGTCGAGCACGTCGATGGGTGACTCGTCGGCGTCGAGCAGGTCGAAGAGCGACGGCCCGGCCGCCCGTACCCATGAGGACCCGGGCTGCTCGGCCGCGCAGTCGGCGGCCATGTCCTCGTACTCGGCGAGGGTGCTCCCGCTCTCCATGAAGCACAGGTCGCGGTTGATGCCCGCCTCGGGGACGTGGAGATGGGTGTCCTGGAAGCCGGGGAGCACCATGTTGCCGCGGGCGTCGATCACCTTCGCGCCGCTGCCGGCCTTCGCTCGCACGTCCGATTCGGTGCCGACCGCCGTGATCTTCCCGTCGGCGTCGTAGGCGAATGCCTCCGCCCACGGCCGGCCGCGGTCGAGTGTGTAGACCTCGGCGTTGACGACGACCGTCGCCGGGGGCCCGTCGCTCGCCGGCTTCGTACCGTCGTCGCACGATGAGAGCACCGTCACGAGGAGGCAGGTGACGAGCGTGGATACCAGGCGTTGCGGTCTCACAAATCCAAGAGTACGAGTCGACCGCATGGCGTGCCGTGCAATCGTCACCCGTGTCGGCTGACGACCCGAGGAGAGCGATTGGGGACACCATTGAGCGGTGGCGATCGGGGTCCGGCAGCAGGGTGATGGTGAGGCGTATGAGTTCCGCGGAAATTCCTTCCGGATTACCCCGGCCGACTGGCCTTGCAGTCGGCCGGACGGGGCAGTCCAATGGCTGGTCCGCTTCAGGTCGCGTCGTGATGAGTGACGTGCCCGTCGGCGAACCGCCAGTATCGGCAGTGGTTGCTCGAACGCCAGGTTTCACTGGCAGTGAGAGCGTGGTCGATCCACTCGCAGAGCTGAGGCAGCGCATGCGTCCGCAGAGCGGTGCGTGCATCGGCGCGATCGCCCTTCGGTACCGGTATGACATCGATGCGGAAGCCAACCGCATTCGGGTGGATTCCACGTCCGTAGTTGAAGGGCTGAGCTGCGACCCATTCAATCCCGATGGCGTTTCCGGTGCCGCTGTTTCCTGAGAGAAATCTGAGATCGCCGACGTGTGACATTTTGCTGCCGAGTGCCTCGCTGATATCTGTGGCAGTCAGAGGCCACGCGCGATCGCGGGGGAGTCGACGATTTTTTGAAGTCATAGAAGGAGTATGTCATGTTCCGGCGGTATGCGGGCATTTGATTTCCAGGCTGCACCGTTCATTTTTGGCCAGAAGGCGGCCGGAGTGAACCAGCCGCCTCCCGAATCCTACTGCTACTTCCGGGTCAAATGCTTCTTGATTTTCTTCCATTCGTGCCCACTCCGACGCTCCTGCTGCGTCGGATTACGGCCGTAATGGTCACGGAATATTCGGTCGGCTGCCTGGTCGATGGTTTCATCGCCTTTCCTTGTCTTTCCTCTGGCCCAGGAGGGGACGTCGCTCGCGGTTTCCTTGCCGGACTTCTTGGACGCCTTCGCCCACAGGATCTTGACCTGGCGGATGGCCCACGCCTTCCCCTTCCACCAGACGTAGGCGGCGATGGCGACCAGGGCGGCGGCACCGACGACGGTGAGCACCGTGCCGAGGCTCACCCCGAGTCCGGCGGAAGCGACGAGAGCGGCCACGGCCATGCGCCCGTCGAGGTCGAGCATGTTGACGGGGTCGCCGCATACGTACTCGTAGCCGTTGCAGCTGCCACCCCTGACCGGATCCAGCGACAGGAAACGTCCGGTGGCCGAGTTGTACAGCCGGACGCCCATCAGGGTGAGTCCGGTCACGGTCTCACCGGACCGCTGGTGGGCGCCGAGCCAGCCGTAGCGGGCGCCGGCCTGACCGGTCCGGGGGTTGCCGTACTCGTCGGCGTCGAGCACCGTCGGGGCGACGCCGGCGTCCAGGGGGAGGAGCAGGCTGACGTCGCCGTGAACGTTGGTCAGCTGCAGGACCGTGCCGCCGGTCTTGGCCGTGGTCGCCGCCAGCCGGTCGTCGAGGCCGGTGACCATGCGCGTCAGCGCGCCGCCGGTGGTGTCCTCGGTGATCCAGCGCGGGCTGTCGCCGTCGCTGTCGTAGTGGTTGACCTTGGAGCCGGTCTGGGTCCAGGTGGAGCCGCTGCCGGACTCGGTCTTCCAGGACCGGAAGCGCAGGGAGGCGTCGAGCTGCCAGGTCTGGCGCGTTCCGTTGGCGGTCTGCTGGTAGGCGAGGTCGTTGGCGTAATAGCCGACCGTGCCGTTGCCGGGGGCCGTGGTGGTGCGTCCGAAGGCGTCGTAGGCATAGCCCGTGTCGACGATGCGGTCGGCGCTGTCGTAGGTGTGGCCGGTGGTGGTGCCACCCGCGGTGGGGCAGACCAGGCCGGGGGCGCCGGCCGCGGAGGTCAGGGACTTGCGGTTGCTGCGGGCGTCGAAGGTGTACGTCCGCCTGGTGCAGAGAGTGTCCGCCGTGTCCTGGACGGTGACGAGTCGCCCGACCTTGTCGTACGCGTAGGACTGGTCGGACCAGCCCGCGTGGGCCGCCACCTGCCCGAAGACGGACCGGGTGACGGTGTCGGTCAGGACACTGACACCGTCGCTGTCGCGCGTGTACGTACGTGCGACAGGTGCGCCGATGCTGTCCTTCGTCTGTCGCAGGGTGTAGCCGCCGGGCAGCCTCTGCGTGCTGACCGAGCCGTCCGCGTCGTAGTCGGCCTGGAAGACACCGGCGACGGAATCCGTCGTCGTCGTCGCCATGCCGCGCGGCTCAGCCGTGTGGTCGTAGGCGTAGGTGACGGTGGACGGGCTGTTGTCCACGGCCTTGACCGGGCGATCGAGCACGTCGTACTCGGTCGTGGTGACACCGCCGTCGGCGTCCGTGTACGAGACGAGACGGCCGAGCTTGTCGTACCCCCTGGTGATGGTGCCGCCGGTGGGTGACGTCGTCTTGAAGGCCTGGCCGGTGGCCGGGTCGTACTCGGTCGTGGACTCCGGCACCGCCTGGCCGACGCCGCCCGTGACGGTGGCCTTGGTCTGCCGACCGGCGTTGTCGTACGTCGTCGTGGTGGTGCGGCTTGCTCCGTCGGCGGTCTCCGTGATCTTGGACGGCTTGCCCCACCAGTCGTACTCCATGGTGGTGGTGGGCAGTTGAGAGGGGTTCGTTCCGCCACCGGCGATGTCACCGGCCGGACCGGTGGAGCAGACCAGGTCGGCCCACTCCGGGCGGCCCTGGCAGGTGCCGGTACCGGTGGCGGACCAGTAGGTGGTCACCCGGGTCGCGGCGTCCGTACCCGTGGCCCCGGGCGGCACCTGCTTGGTGACGCGGCCCTCGCCGTCGTACTCGGTCGTGGTGGTGACGGCCAGACCGCTGGGGTCGTGGACGGTCTTCGTCGGCAGGCCCCTGGCCCAGTCGTAGGAGACCTGGGCCGTGCGGGCATCCGCCTGGACACCGGGGTGTTCCCGGACCTGGGCGCCGGCGGTGCTCTTGGTGACCTGGTCCTTGACGCTGGCCGTGCCGTCCGTGGGCCGGTCCGCGTCGTACTCGTTGACGAGCCAGGTGCGTGCGGTCACGGAGGTGCCCGCGGCGACGAGGGTGGTCGCACCCGACACGAGGTCCGTGGTCAGGCCTATCCGGCGCAGTGGCCCGAACTTCTCCAGCTCACGCGTGCCACCCTCGTTGTAGACCGAGGTGGTGGCCAGAAGATTGGCCCGCTCGGCCGTGGACAGCGACGCGATGCCCAGGTCGTCCTGCGCGGCGCGGTCGGCGGCGGTGACGCCCAGGGCGACGCCCCGGTTGCCGGCCGAGAGTTCGCGGACGGTGTTGCCGAAGCGGTCGAACTCCGTCGTGCCGATGTGGCCACCGGGGGCGGCCGAGTCGACCTGACGGCCGGACACACCGAGGTAGTGCACCTCGGCCCGCTTGTAGTCGGTCGCGGTCAGCACGTCGCCGGAAGCCGATGCCGGGATCGCGTCGGCGGGGAAGACAGCGGTCGCGTCGGTCGGCGCGTCCAGCTGGCCCCATGCCTTCACGTCGGCGGCGCCCATCTTGTACGGGGCGGTGGCGCCGGTCAGCGGCACGTCGTAGACGACGCTGGTGGTGGCCGTGCCCTCCTCGACGTCGAGCGTGCCCTGCTTCAGACCGGAGCGGGAGGCCTTCAGGAGCATGCCCTCACCGGCGGTGGCGGCGTTGCCGGCCTTGCCGTAGGCGAAGGACCAGGGAAGTCCACCGGGCGGGGTGAGCGTCGTGACGCGGCCCGCGCCGTCGTAACCGTACTCGGTCTTCAGCGCGGGGCTGATCTGCGGGTTCCACGCCTGGCGCAGACGGCCCGAGTCGTCGTAGAGGTACGTGTGCACGGTCTTGGCCGTTGCCGCGGAGCCCCCCGGGTCGGTGGACCACAGGCGTACCTCCTTCACCTGGCCGGTGGTGTCGCCGAAGGAGGAGGACGTGGCGGTGGTGGCGGTGGCGTAGACGAACTCCAGAGCCCGGCAGCCCGGGGTGGACGGCGTCGCCGTGCACGTGGAGGCGGACGCGGCAGCCGACGGGGCGATCACGCGGCTCGGGCGGGCGACCTGCTTGCCGTCGACCGTGACCGTCTCGGACACCACCGTGACCGTGGAGTTGGACAGGCCCTCCACCAGAGTGCTGGAGACCTGCCACGTGGTGGCGGCGGCGTCGGGCTTGGTGAACTGGGTTACCGCGCCCTCGCTGTCGGACAGCGTGAACGTTCCCGTCATGCTGCCCTTGAGCGTCAGGTTCTCGGCGCCGGTCTCGGCGATCCAGCCGTTCTTCGCCGCGTTCGCCGTGAAGTGGGTCTCCTCTCCCTTGGTGCCGACAACGGCAGCGGCCGTGTCGGAGATCCTGCGGATGTGCGAGTAGTCGGACTCCGTCATCTCGGCGGCGGTGCCGGCGACCCACTCCTTGCCGAAGATGGGCGCCTGTCCCTCCTGCTTGGCCCCCTTGTCCGGGGTGCGGGAGGAAGCCGTACGCGACACCGAAGGGCCGAAGGCGGAGGCGTCCGTGGCGGACAGCGTGTAGTCACCGGTCAGCAGATTGACCGAACCCGGACCCACGGGGGCGGAAGCGGCACCGGAGGCGCTTCGGTCCACGACCACGTTGAGCGGCTGAGTGCTACCCGAAGCCGAGTTCGGACCGGTGAAGTCCGCCTTGATCTGGACGCTGCCATCCGGATTGACGGTGTCCGTGGCGTTCCACACGAGGCCGGCGTTCTTCCCGCCGGTCATGGCCACCGGCCACGCGGTCAGCGGGGTACCTCCAGAGGTCACCTGCCCGGCGGGAATCGCCACCCACGGGTCGGCCTCGGAACGGCGCCAGGAGAAGGACACGGCGTCGTACTTGGTGCCGTCGGCCTCGGCGACCAGCGGCAGACGGCGCGCGGTGCGCTCACCGTCGGCGGGCTGGACGAAGCCGCCGGGGCCGGCGTGGAAGCCGTACGTGATGGGCTCGGACTTGTTGTCGGCCTTGTCGACCTGCCGCACCTGGAGGGTGTGGGTGCCGTCCTTGGACGGGGTGACGGAGAGTGCCTTCGCGGCGGTGGAGCCGCCGGTCTCGGCCTTCGTCCAGGTCACGCCGTCGAGCGACCACTCGAGCCAGTTGTGGTCGGTGCCGTTCGGGGTGACGGTGAACGTACCGGCCTGCCCGGCGCCCTTGACCCACGCAGCGGACGGGTAGTCCGTCGAGGTGATGCCCGTCGGGCCGATCGGCGCGGTGGTGTCGACCGTGAAGGTCTTCCACTCCGACCAGCCCAGGTTGTAGTGCGTGCCGTCGTACGGGCTGCTGCGGAACTTGTACGTCTTGCCGTTCGCCAGCACACCGGCCGGCACGACCACCGGGGCGGGCTGACCGGTCGGCACGAACGCCGAACGCAGTACGGCGCCGACCTGCGTGTCGGTGACGGAGTCGAAGATCTGGTACGCGCCCTGGATCTGGTCGCCGTTGGGGTCGACGAACGTGTCCCGCAGGGTCGGAGTGGCCGTGCCTCCTTCGGTCAGCCTGTCAGCCCGTCCGGGGCTGGGTCGGCGAGGCGAGCGACCTGTTGGGGCGCTCGCTCCTCGCTGTTCCGGCGGCCCGATCAGCCGTGCGTGTACGGCGCTACAAACGCTTCGCGCTTCTCAGCCCCGCTGCGTAGAAGCCGTTGCCGTCGAGCCGGGCTGTGCCGCCGCGGTCGCCGAAGGTGGGGCCGTCGGCCTCCTCGCGGCTGGAGACGAAGCGGGGCTTTCCGTCGGTGTCCAGGCCCATGTACATGCCGACGTGGTCGAGCCGGGGTCCTGTGCGGGCGTCGATCTCGAAGAACACGAGGTCACCGGGCTGGAGTTTGCCGAGCGAGCGGGGGCGCTGCCCGGTGAGGGCCAGGATGTCCACGCCGACCTTGCTGCGTGCCATGGCGTTCGAGGTGCGGGGCAGTCCGTCGCCGGCGGTGTCGCTCGGGGCCAGCGGGAAGCGTGCCCGGTAGCCGTAGATCAGGCGCATGTAGCCGGAGCAGTCGACGGCGCGGTAGCGGCTCTTCTCGGGCTGAACGGTGGTGCCGTTGCGGAAGGTGTAGGGGATGCCGAGGTAGTCGTAGAAGTCCGACTCCTCCAGTCGCTTGTCGCCGGTGGGGTCGGGGTTGTCGGGGCCGAAGCCCGCGTCACCGGCGTACGCGGTCCCTTGCGCGTCCTTCTTGGGTTTCGCCCTGTGGAGGTATTCGTGAGCGAAGGCCATCAGGTCGGTTTCGGTGCTGGTTCGTTCGGCGTCGAACCAGACGGTGAACCAGTGGGCCTTCTCGGCACCGGCTGTCCAGGGCCGGGGGAGGAGCCGCACCCATCGGTCCGTGACCACCTTCGCCTTGGTGAAACGCGCTTCGGTGAAGGTACGGACGGGGCCGGCGAGCACGGCCGTACGGGCTCCGTCGGTGAAGCTCGCGACCATGCAGGATGCCGGTTGTCAGCACCACGTAGGTGGCGAGGGTGACCGTACTGGTGGCGAGCACGGTGGCGCCCCGGGGCTGCCGGATGAGCTGGTAGGCGATCAGGCCGGGCATGATGAATCCGAGGGTCTGCGTTCCGTAGAGCATGGGGAATTCCTTCCGCAGCACCACGTACACCGTGGCCTGCAGCAGCACTCCCATCAGCACGACGGCGGCGAACAGTCGCTTGCGCGTGCATGCCTCGCAGGAACTGACCGGGGGGAGGACCGTGCTTCCTCCTGGTCGGCACGCGGCCGGGACCCGCGCGTCCGCGAGCCCCGGCCCGGACGCCCCTCAGGCGAAGGTGAACCAGTTGACGTTGACGAAGTCGGCGGGCTGGCCGCTGTCGAAGGTCAGGTAGACGTCGTGGGTGCCGGTGGTGCGGCCGATGTCGGCGGGGACGGTGCGCCAGGCCTGCCAGCCGCCGGTGTTGGCGACGGCGAAGCTGCCGACCGGGGTGGCCGTGGGGCTGCCGAGGCGGACCTGGACCAGGCCGCTGACACCGGCGGCGGCCCCGGACGCGACGCGGGCGCTGAACCGGGTGGCGCCGGTGGCGCCGAAGGCGACGGACGAGAACTTGAGCCAGTCGCCGTTGGACAGGTGGCCGACGTCGGAGCCGCCGCCGCTGTCGGAGCACGCTTCGACCTGGGCTCCCGACTGGGCGTTGAACGCCTCGGCCTGGATCGTGGCGAAGGCGCTGACCCCGCCGCCCGTGGCGGTGGCGGTCGGCGTCGGGCTCGGCGTGCCGCCCCCGCCGGCCACGCCGCCGACGGTGATGGTCCAGCGGCCGGGGCTGCCGGACTGCACCTTGCCCTCGAAGTCGACGCCAGCCGGGTGCACGTCGTCGTACGGGAACGCGTACCCGAGGTGGTCGGGGGTGGTGTCGTGCAGGATGCGGGCGTAGTGGTTGGTGCGGGGCCGGGTGTAGAAGGCGGCCGGGTTCTCGGCGGTCGGCTGGTGGGGGTTGTCCAGCAGGGTGGTGCGGTTGAACGCGGCGGCGAGCCGTGCGCTGAGGTTGCCCATCAGGTCGTTGCCCGTGGTGAAGGGCGCGTCGCTGCAGGAGAAGATCGACAGGGTCGACGGCTTGGTGAAACTGCCGGCCCCGGGGAACGCGAGGGTGTCGCCGTTGACCCGGCCGGTGAGGGTTCCCCAGGTGAACTGGGTGTCGATGCGCAGGTCGGTGGAGCGGTACTTGTTCCACACCTCGTCGACGTAGCTGTCGAAGTAGCCGCGGAACAGGGCGTTGTTGCCGCGGATCGCCAGGTTGGGGCTGAGCACGCGCAGGTCGCCGCCCCCGCTCTTGCCGACGATGAGCCTGCTCCAGTCGCTGCCGTCGGCGGCGGACTGGGCGCGCAGGGCCGCGGCCACCCGGGACAGCCCGTCGGAGGGCAGCCCGCGCACCGTCTGGATGCCCTGGCCGGTCTCCAGCTGGAAGGCGATCGGCAGCGAGACCATGTCGACGAACGTGATGTTCGCGTACAACTGATCGGCGTTGAAGGTGAATTCGCAGAAGTCGTGGTGGACGTTCGCGTTGGGGTCGGTGGGATTGCTCACCGACGGCAGGGCCAGCCCGCCGCCCCGGTTCATCAGGAAGGTGAGCTTCGCGCCGACGGAGAAGTAGATGCGGCCGCTGTACAGCCTCGGCAGCGTGACCCTGCGTGCCCCGGCTCCGGACGCGTTGAGCGCGATGGCGCAGTCGGCCCCGAGCGGGGTCTGGTCGTTGGCCGGGGCCGGCGGGTGGTACAGGGTGGAGCCGTTGGCCTGGATGAAGGCCCAGTTGCCGCCGGCCGCCGGGTCGCGGCCGAGCACGTAGGCGTACACCGTGTTGTTGCCCGTGGTGTTGACCAGGTCGAGGGGGAGCGTGGGCGTGGTGGCCGCGTTGGCCCCGGCCTCGAGCCAGGTGGCCACGGCGGGGACCGCCACGGCCAGGCCCGCGGTCGCGGCGAGGAGTTTTCTGCGGGACATCGTTCGCTGGTGGCGTGCCGTCACGGTGGGGGTCCGTTCTTCGTGAGGTCGGGTGGGGGAGCGGTCGGATGCGGGGAGGTCAGGAGGGGAGGGGAGGGCCCGTCCGCCGGGGTGGGACGGAGGGTCCGTCCGCCGGGGTGGGACGGTCAGCCGACCGTCCACTTCTGGTTGGCGGCGCCGGTGCAGGTCCAGGTCTGGAGCCGGGTCCCGTCGGCCGAGGAGTTGCCCTTGGCGTCCAGGCACTTGTTCGCGCCGACGTTGGTGAAGTCGTGGGCCGCGGTGTACGTCCACTTCTGGGCGTTGGTGCCGTTGCAGGTGTAGAGCTGGACGACCGCGCCGTCCGCGGTGGAGCCGCCGGCCACGTCCAGACACTTGCCGAGGGCACGGACGGTGCCGTCGCCGCCGATGGTCCACTGCTGGGCCGCGTTGCCCGTGCAGTTGTGCAGCTGGATGGGAGTGCCGTCGGCACTGGAGGCGCCTGCGACGTCGACACACATGCCGCCGATGCCGCGGATCGGGCGTGCGGCGGGGGCGCTGCCGGACGAGGAGGCGCGGACGTAGTCGACGGTCATCGTCTGCGGGAAGGCCGTGGAACCGTCCGGGCTGCCGGGCCAGTCGCCGCCGACCGCGAGGTTGAGGATGATGAAGAACGGGTGGTCGAAGACCCACTTGTTGCCGCCGGTGTCGGCCGGGGTGAGGGTCTTGTACGCGGTGCCGTCCACCGACCAGACGATCGAGTTGGGGCTCCAGTCGACGGCGAACACGTGGAAGTCGTCGGCGAAGGCGCGGCCGCCGGGCAGGCTGTACGCGGAGCCGAGTCCGCCCGCTCCCGAGTAGCCGGGGCCGTGCACCGTCCCGTGCACGGTGTTGGGCTCGCGGCCGATGTTCTCCATGATGTCGATCTCGCCGCTGTTGGGCCAGCCCACGGTGCCGAGGTCGTTGCCGAGCATCCAGAACGCCGGCCAGATGCCCTGGCCGCGCGGGATCTTGATGCGGGCCTCGAAGCGGCCGTACGCCTGGGTGAAGGTCCGGGCGGTGTTCAGCCGGGCCGAGGTGTACTGACACTGCCCGTACCAGCAGCCGAGGCCGGCGTCGGTGTTCTTCCGCGCCGTGATGACCAGGTGGCCCTGGCCGTCCAGCGCGGCGTTGGAGGTGCTGTTGGTGTAGTACTGCAGCTCGTGATTGCCGAAGCCCGAACCACCTGTCTCCAGCGTCCACTTGGCGCCGTCGGGCGCGCGCCCCGCCGCGCCGTCGAACTCGTCGGACCAGGTCTGCGCGGCGACCGCGGCACCGGCCCGTGGGACGACCGAGCCGCTGAAGGAGATGAGGACCGCCGCGACGAGGGCGGCGGTCAGGACGAGCACCACGCCGCCGAAGGACCAGCGTCGTGCGCGATGAGCAGCAGCCATGGGCGTGCTCCCTTGTCTGGGGATGGGGGATGGGATGGGATGGGCGATGGGGAACGAAGGCGATAGGGCAGGCCGAACCTGCGGATCGCACATGAGAGCGCTCTCAAGCGTGACGAGATGTCACCCGGAGGCAGTGAGTATTACGGAGGGGTAACTGTCATGGCAACGTCGGAGGTCACTGCTTACACACCTCTGAGCTGCGGTTTTCTCCAGCAGTCCGTAACTTAACGCTCCCTTAAGGCTGGCTTGAGGGAGTGCGGGAGATGGGAATGGGGCCTCTCGGGCGGTCGGTCCTACAGTCCCGGCTCGACATGTCAGGCCCTCCTTCTGGCGGAGTGTCGCCCCGAAATCGGCGGTGGCCGTCCGTGGCGCGGCACGATGGCAGTCAGGGACGGAGGAGCGGCCGGCCGGGTCGCTTTCCTTCGGTTCGAGATCGTCGAGGGCAGCCCGAAGTCCGGTCGGCTGAGGTCGGTTTGAGGCGTGGCGGGGAGCCAAACCGCGGGTCCTTCCGAGCGCTTGCGCCCGGAAGGACCCGTCCGGTGTCGCGGGATCAGGCGGTGTGCAGCCGCAGGCCGTACCGGCCGAGGATCTCGTTGATCGGCTGGAACCACGTCTCGCCGCCGGAGGAGCAGTTGCCCCAGCCGCCGGAGGTGACGCCCTGGGCCTGGTCACCGCTGAGGAACGAGCCGCCGGAGTCGCCGCCCTCGGCGCAGACGCTGGTCTTGGTCATCTGGTACACGGCACCCTGGCTGTAGTTGACCGTCTCGTTCTTGGCCAGGACCGTGCCGCAGCGCCAGTTCGTGGTCGAGCCGGAGCGGCAGATCGAGGAGCCCACCGGGGCCTCGGCCGAACCGCGGACGAGCTGGTCGGGGATGGTGCCCCAGCCGAGAACCACGGGCACGGTCCACCAGCCGCTGTGGATCGAGACGTACGCGTAGTCGTCGCCGGGGAACGACGAGCCCTGGAAAGTGCCCATCGCGGAGCCGTCCCAGCCGCGCACCGCCGCGCCGGCCCGACCGCAGTGCCCGGCCGTCACGAAGCCCCCGTACACGGAGAAGCCGATCGAGCAGCGGACGTTGCCCGTGTAGTACGGGTCGCCGCCGACCGTGCCGGCCGCGTACGTACGGGGGGCCTGCGCCGTCTCGGCGACGGTGATGGGGCCGCCGGCCCGGGCCCGGTCCACGAAGGACCGCACGGCGGGGGTCTGCCGCTCGGAGCGCGCGACGTCGACCACGACGCTGTTGGTCCTCGGGTCGACGTGCCAGCCGGCCACTCCGGCGGGTGCGTGCAGCGCGTCCAGACGGGCCTTGGCGCGGTCCAGCGCGGCCGCGCTGTGCCGGACGAGCCGCGTGTCGGCGCCCAGCGCCCGGACCTCCGCCTCCTCGGCGCGGTCGGTCACGGCGACGACCAACCGGCCGCTCGCCGGATCGAACCACGAACCGCCGTAGGCGGCGCCGGCGCTCCGACGAGCCGCTGCCTCCACCGCGACGGCGGCCTTCTCGGCGTTCAGTCGTTCCTCGGCCTCGGCGGCGGTGAGCCCGAGGTCCCGGCTCATGGCGTCGATCAGTCCGGCCGAGGCGGACGGCGCAGCCGGGGGCTCCGGAAGCGGGGCCGCGCCCGCCACGCCGGCCTGGGCGGCGCCCAGACCGACCGTCAGAAGCAGGGCGGCGATGGCAGCGCGCAGGGGGGTGGTGCGTTTCACGGGACCTCCTGATGTGGGGGGCTTTGAGAGCGCTCTCAGCGAGGCGTCGCCGTCACGCTAACCGGTCTCGCTTGTCAGGTCCATACCAAATTCCGGCCGTCGTGACGGCCGGCCCCGTCCCCCACCCGCGGGCACGACGAAGTCCCGGACCGCGGGACCGTGCTCGCGGCCCCGGGGGTCCAGGGCCGCGTGGTCGTCGCGCGCAGCGCCGTGGACGTAGCCCTACGGCTTCTCGGCTGCGCGCAGCGCGGCCACCTCCTCGGAGGAAAGCGCCTTGTCGAAGGCGTGCACCCGTTCGACCGAGCCCTTCTGGAAGTCGACGTTCCCGCCACCCCACTTCGCGAGGGCCGGCCGCGAACAAACCCTGTGCTCACGTCAGCCGGTCCCGGGACCGCCGTGGCTCCATGGCTTCTCACCACGACATCCATCTCCGGGCAGTTGGGAACCACGGAGAGGGCGCAAGGGTCTGGTAGGGGCAGAGGGGCAGAGGGGCAGAGGGGCAGAGGGGCAGAGGGGCAGAAGGGCAGAAGGGCAGAGGGGCAGACCGAGCAACAGTGCGGTCGAGGGCCCCGAGGACGGCTGGGAGACCGCACCGAGAGCTGGGGGCGACGGGTGGACTGGTGGCTGACCGACAGCGAGGGGATCGTGGCGTTCTGGCTGCTGATCTTCGCGGTGTGCAACGGACTGCGCGGTGCCTACTGCCGGCTCCGTGACAAGGGGGAGCGGCGGGTGGTGAAGGGCCTGCTCGCCTCCCGACTCCACCCGGTGCGAGCTTCGTTCCACCTCGGGGGAATCGCCGAAGCAGCCGAGACCGCGGTCTGCATGCTCGTCGACGACGGCGTCGCGAAGGTGTCTTCCACCGGCGAGCTGCGCCCCACCCACCGCGGGAGGAAGCAGACGGACCAAGCCCTCCGCGCCCTGGCGGAAGCGATCCGCGCCACGCCGAAGGGCACGACCACCAAACTGCACGAGATCCCGGCCGAGGCCCGCTTCACCTCCTTCCGGGAACGCGTCGAACGCGAGGCGCCCGCAGTCCACCCGACGGTCTCGGGCAAGAGTCAGTCCCTCATGCTCGCGACTTCGATGCTGACCTCGTTTGCCATGGGCGTCCACGCCGGAGGGGTCATGGCACTGACTCCGTTCGTCCCCGACGTCCACCGAATGTCCTGGCTCTACGTGTGCATGGCCGCCTGGGTGGTGCAGTGGGCAGCGGCATGCCTGTGGCCGTCCGAGACGCGGCGCCGCTGGAAGGCCCTCGACACCTTCTGCAAGGACGTGGCCGAGATCGCCCGCGCGGCCCTGCCCGACTCCACACGACAGGCGATCGCCCGCACCAAGGAACGCCCCAAGCCGCCACCCTCACCTTCGCAACCCGCCCGCCACCACACGCGCAGCGACAGCGGCGCATCCTGCGGCGCCGGCATCGACACCTGCTCCGACAGCACCTGCGGCGGTTGCGGGGGCTGCGGAGGAGAGTGACCCGGCCGGGCTGGGCAACCCCATGCCGCGGAGCCGCCCTCACCGCAGCGGCGCCGTCATCCCGCATACGGACGGGCCCGGTTCATCAGCCATCCGGGACCCTCCAGCAGACCAGAACGCGCAGCGCCCGGGTCGTCCCGGCGCCCGGCTCGCTGGTGCAGACCTCCACCGTCCGCTGGCTGTACCGCCGGGTCAGGGTCGCGACCTGCTCGCGGTCGCCCTCGCGGCGCCGGAGCGGGGCGAGGACGCGGCGGTCGTGTACGGAGCCGGGCAGGCGTTCTGGGAGATGGTCGGGCACCCCCAGCGGGGCACTCCCGAGCTGAAGCCCTGCGGCAGCACGCCGAGCAGTCGGTGCGTCAGTGGATCGGCGACGGTGCGTACGACCAGGCGTACGGCCTGGCCAGGCTCACGGACCCGTTCATGACGCCGGACACGATGCCGGCGGGGTGACGCGAAGCAGGGGCGGGAGACCGGGGCCGGCAGTGGCGCCGACCGCGCCGGGGGCCGGCTCGACGTGCGGAGCCTCCGCCGCTCGGGGGTACGACAGAGGCTCCGTGGAGGCTTCTTCCCCGGCGTCGATCCGGATGCAGTCGATGTCCGGGAATTCGAGTGTGCGTCGGCGGACACGGCCCGACACCGGCCGGTTCGGTCATCGCCGGGGCGGACTCGCCTGCACCGCGGTGTCAGTGTCGGTGTCCCGGAGTTCGGCAAGCAACTCGCTCTGTCCGGCGAGCATTTCGGTGAGGATGCGCCGCGCGGCGCGCAGCAGGTCCGCCACGTCGCCGCCGGCGAGCGCGTAACTGACGGTCGAGCCGTCACGGACGGAGACGACGATGCCGGACCGGCGGAGAACGGCGAGCTGCTGGGACAGGTTGGACGGCTCGATGTCGATCTCGTTCAGAAGCTCGCGTACGGGTACCGGGCCGTTCTGGAGCAGTTCGAGTACGCGGATCCGGGCGGGGTGTCCGAGCATGCGGAAGAACTCCGCCTTGACCTGGTACAGCGGCACCTGCATGCGACAACACTCCCGCCCGGTACGACGAATCCAAGGGCTACCGGACAGACCTGCCGGTTTCTCCATGCCCAGCTCCTGTCATTCTCCCGCCTCCCGGCTCCGGAACGCCCCCCGACTGATCACTTTCAGATGTGTCGAGTTGAAGAATCTTTCAATTCATGGGCGCACGAAGCCGGGAACAAGGGAGAAAGACTAGAGCTCCAGTTCCGCTTCGATGCGCTTCAGCTGGTGCCTGGCCATGGCCAGATTCGCCCTCGCCTTGTCCAGCACGAGGTACAGGAACAGACCGTTGCCCCCACGACCGCCCAGCAGCCGGATGAGGTGGTACTGACTCCCGAGGGTGATCAGCACGTCCTCGATGTCCTCCCTGAGGCCCAGCATCTCCATCGCGCGGACCTTCGCGCGGATCACGTCGGTGTTTGCCGCCGCGGCCACCGACAGGTCGAGGTCCTTGCCCCCGCCCAGCGTCCCCAGCGCCATGCCGCTCGTGTAGTCGACGAGCGCCACCCCCAGACTTCCCTCGATCGAGGTCATCGCCTCCTTCAGAGACGTCTCCACAGTCAACATCAGTACTCGCTCTCTGCGTTCGCGACCGCCCGGCCGCCCTCATGCCGCAGCCGGATCTTGAGCGCAGACGCTACCCACTGACCGCGGGGCCGTCAGGCACATCGGAAATCCGGCCGGAATCCGTCCCCGTGATCTGACATCCGGCGTTCCCGCGGGATCCACCCACCCGGGCGCCCTCAACGTCCTGACCAGCGAGGACAGGCAGCTGATCCTCTCCGCCCGGAACGTCCCGTGACGAAGAGCCGGCCCTCCTCGCACACAGGCCTCGATCACCCTCCCCACGTCAACTCTCCTCCGGAGGCGGCCCCTTCGCCGCCACCTGAGTCACCCGGGCGTTCCAGACCCAAGGCTCCAACGGCTCCTCCCACGTCACCTCGACGTCGAATCCATGGACGGCGCGCGTGACTGCCGTCACCTCCGCGGCCGCCTGGTCCCGCGCGTCCTGCGGGTCGGCATGGACCGGCAGGTCCAGACGCCCACACACCATTCCACCCTCCACGGTGCGGAAGCTGGCGACCCAGCCCGTGGACGTGACCATCAGAAGAATCCCCGCCGGAACACCGAAGGACGGTCGCTTCTTCTTCTCTTTCTTGCGCCTCACCATGCCGCCATCCCACATCATCGGGTGCGGGGCATCGAGGTCGGGCGGAGGTTCCCGGAAGCGCGCCGGCAGAGATACGGAAAGACCTTGCGTGCAAAGGCCGTTGATGGCGGCCATGAGGCAGCCGGAAACTCAGGTGCCGCAATCGCCTCACATCCCTACCCTCACCCCCATGCACCATGAATCCACCCTGCTGAACATCATCGACGTGGAAGCCACCTGCTGGAACGGACAACCACCGCCCGGGTCCGTCAACGAGATCATCGAGATCGGCCTCACCGTCGTGGACGTGCCGGCCCGTCGACGCGTGTCCCGCCACCGCATCCTGGTCCGCCCGGCCCGGTCGACAGTGAGCGACTTCTGCACCGAACTGACCGGCCTGACCCAGGCAGAGGTGGACCGGGGAGTCACCTTCGCCGAGGCATGCCGAATCCTCGCCGACGAGTACGAGGCCGGGGTACGCCCCTGGGCCAGCTGGGGCGATTACGACCGCCGGCAGTTCGCCCGGCAGTGCCAGGCCGACGGGGTCCCCTACCCCTTCGGGTACCCGACGGACCGCACCCACACCAACGCCAAGGCCGTGTTCACCGATGCCCACGGGCTGCGCAAAAGGCCCGGCATGGCCTACGCCCTGCGCATCGCCGGCCTGCCCCTCGAAGGCCGCCACCACCGCGGCGAGGACGACGCGTGGAACATCGCGGCACTCGTCCTCGACCTTGCGACCCGCGAGGCCTGGCCGACGAAGGTCCCGCTCTCCTGAGGGCTGCCCGCATGGGGCTCTTCCCGGACGGGCGGACTACGCACACACGTCGAGGGTGGCCGGGTAGGGCAGGCCGTTCCGTTCGATGTTGTGGGCGCTGTGCGCGACGTAGGCGACGAGCAACTGCTCCACGGTTCCGCCAGGCGCCAGACCGGGGCCGACGCGGTCGGGATGGAGGCGTCCAGTGGAATCCACTCCACGACCTGGCGGACACGCCGCCTGTCGGCGTATTCCTGAGAGTGCGCACCTGAGTACGGATGAACGGGCTCAGGTCCAGGCGATTCAGCGGAAGGCGTCGGCGTTCTCCGAAGCCCACTGCCGGAACGGGCGGGCCGGTGTTCCGGTGACTTGGGAAACTGTGTCGCGCACCATCAGCAGCTCGTGGTTCACGTCTCCGCCGGTGACGTCGAGCACCGCGTCGGCGGCCTCGGGCCCGAAGACCGCGGCCATCTGTGCGCGGGCCTGCCGGCGGCTGATCTCAGCGAAGGGAACGTCCCGGCCCAGTGCTGCCGCGATGGCCTCGACCTGCTGTCGGGCGGTGACCGGCTCTGGACCGGTCAAGGCGTACGTGCGTCCGTGGTGGCCGGGCTCGGTCAGTGCCACGCGTGCCACCGATGCGATGTCCGCAGGGTGGATGGTCGGCAGCGCGGTCTCGGCGTACGGCGCGTGGACGGTCTCGTGGCCACGGATGGAAGTGGCCCACATGAGGGCGTTCGAGGCGAACTGTGTCGGCCTCAAGATCGTCCAGGTCATGCCGCTCGCCTTGAGCAGTTGTTCCACCGCCAGGTTCTCGCCGGCGGGGCCGAGGTGCGGGTGGGTCTGGACGGTGATGGACGACACCAGCACGACGTGCCTGACGCCCGCCTGCCGGGCGGCTTCGAGGATGTCGGCGTCCGAGCCCAGACGCGACACAAGAAACAGCGAGCGGACCCCCTCCAGGACAGACTTCAACGACGCAGGCTCTGCGAAGTCGCCCTCCACGGCCTCGACCCCTTCGGGGAAGACGGCCCGTGCGGCATCACGGGTGAGCCCTCTCAGTGGCCCGACACCGCGTGCGTGCAGCTCTTTCAGCAGAGCGCTGCCTATGTTTCCGGTGGCTCCGGTCACGAGGATCATGGGGCGTTTCCCGTCGTCAGATGATCAAGTAGGCGACACGCTAGAACCTCAATCACGCTTCAGGTCAAGGAAACGCCTGGCCCCCGCGGCTGGGCACGTTCATCCGTACTCGGCTGGGCATGCTCACGTGTACGCCGACAGCTGCCTCCCGGGCGGTTCCCCTCTGCTTCCCACGCGGTCTCGTCGACTTCGCTGCCCCGCCTCTCGCCGGCCGACGGGAAGATCTACACCGTGACCGGGACGCGGCGGGACGGCCCCGTTCTCGGCGGAGTTCGCCGGAACGGGGCCGTCCCCTGGGCACGGCACGGGACCCGCGTCACGCGGGAAGCGGCGGGGTCAGAACTGGAGTGACCAGGCGTTGATGTAGCCGGTGTCGTTGGTCCAGTTGTCGGTGGCGCGGAGCTTCCAGGAGCCGTCGGCGGACTCGGCGGAGGCGTTGACGGTGAAGGTGGCCTGGATGTTGTCGACGCTGTCGTTGGAGTTGTAGTCCTTGAGGAGGAAGGCGGTGCCGTCGGGGGCGACCAGTTCCAGCTTCACGTCGCCGCGGTAGGTGTGGCGGACGTCGACGGTGACGGCGAGGTTCGTGGGGGCGTTGCCGGTGACTCCGGTGACCGTGAGGGGCGAGTCGACGGTGGCGTTGTCGCGGATCTGGTAGTCGTCGGTGTTCTCGAACTTCTTGCCGGTGGGCGGCGGGGTGGTGCCGCCGGTGCCGGTGTAGAGGAGCTTATTGGGGGAGCCGGTGCGGGCGTCGGTGACCTTGTCGGGCGTGGCGTCGGCGACCAGCTTGTCGCGGACCTGGGCCGGGGTCCAGGTCGGGTTGGCCGCGAGCAGGAGGGCGGCCGCGCCCGCGACGTGGGGGGAGGCCATGGAGGTGCCGCTCATCGTCTGGGAGGCGGTGTCACCGGAGTTGGAGGTGGAGACGATGCTGTCGCCGGGGGCGAAGACGTCCAGGCAGGAACCGTAGTTGGAGCCCTGGCCGTTGGACCAGCCGGTGGCCCGGGCGTCGCGGCTGTTGGTGGCGCCGACCGTGATGGCCGACGGGGTGGACGACGGGGAGTAGGAGCACGAGTCGGCGTTGTTGTTGCCTGCCGCGACGACCCAGGTGACGCCGGAGGCTATGGAGGCCGCGACCGCGTCGTTCACCGACTGGGTCTTTCCGCCGCCGATGCTCATGTTGGCCACGGCCGGCTTGACCGCGTTCTTGGTGACCCAGTCGATGCCGGCGAGGACCGGGGCCCAGGTGTCGCCCGAGGTGCCCTGGCAGTTCAGCACGCGGACGCCGATCAGCTTGACGCCCTTGGCGACGCCGTAGGAGCCGCCTCCCACGGTGCCGGCGACGTGGGTGCCGTGTCCCTGGCAGTCGGAGGCGTTGGCGTCGTTGTCGATGAAGTCGTAGCCGCTGACGGCGCGGTTGCCGAAGTCGCGATGGCTCATGCGGATGCCGGTGTCCACGATGTACGCGTTCACGTTGGAGGCGGTGGTCCCGTAGGTGTAGCTCTTGTCCACGGGAAGGTCGCGCTGGTCGACGCGGTCCAGGCCCCAGGAGGGTGGCGTGGGCTGGGTGTCGACCGCGTACGCCACGGCGTCGGCCTCCACGCGGGCCACGGTGGGCTCGGCGGCCAGTTCCCGGGCCTCGCTCTCCGTCATCCGGACGGCGAAGCCGCGCAGGGCGGTGGTGTAGGTGTAGCGCAGACTGCCCGCGTGTCGCTTGGCCAGGGCGCGCGCGGAGGCGGGCACGTCGGCCGAGGAGACCGAGCCCTTGAAGGTGACGATGTAGGAGCCTTCGACCGCGCCGGGACGGTCCGCGCCGACGATGCGGCTTTCCCCGCCGCCCGGCGGTGCGGGCGCGGCAGAGGCCGCGGCGGTCGCGGAGGCCACGGCGAGCAAGGCGGCACTGGTACTGACGGCGAGCAGGCGCCGGAGGGCGCGAGCTTCGAACTCCATGACTGCTTCCTTCGTGGGAGGTGTCCGGACCTGGCTCGATGTCCGGAGGGCGGGATCCGTCGCGCCGGTGGCTCCGGGCGCGCTCCGTCCGGGGTGGGGAGGGCGCGCCCGGAGGGTGGCCGCCGGTCGGCCGGGACGTCGATCCAGGTCAGGACCATGACGATCCGTCGGCCGAGGGCGGTCGTACAGGCGCCTTTGATGGCGGCGCCCGAGACGACGGGACGAGGTGACGTGTCGTACGGAGCGGACTCCGCGACGCACGGATCCGGTCACGCCGTACGACTGCGTGGGGTGCTGCCACCCCGTACCTCCAGCGGTTGGGGACCGCGGTGGACGGGGACGGCGCGACCGGACCGCCCAGAGCTTCGGTCACCCGGGAGGAGGCCGGCAATGCGTAGCGCTACCCAAAGAGTGGGGACGGGGCATCGCCTCCTGTCGTCCGGCGGCGACCGCGTCGGGCCGATGCGATTCCCTGGGTAGTCGCCCCCTATTGCGACGGCGGCCCCGCTGCGGGTAGACCACCTGCGGATAGACCTACGTGCCCGGAGGGCGCCGCGGCCACCCCCGAACAGGGACGCACGGGGAGTCCGGTCCACAGGGGACTCCGCGGCGTTCGACGGAGCTACCGGGCAGTGGCCGGCGAAAGGCGGAGCCGTGGAGAGACCTCCCTTCGATGTGCGGCACGGCGAAGTGGGGTCCGAAGGGGCCGGGTTCGTCGGCCGGGCCGAGGAGGCACGGCGGCTTCGGGCGGCCCTGCGCGCGGGGCGGAGCGTCGTGGTCGTTCGGGGGGCGGCCGGGGCGGGGACGTCGCGGCTCGTCGACGAGGTGCTCGGCGGGGCGGAGTTCGCCGAGTGGACGCAGCTGCGCGGAACCTGCCCGGACAGCGCGGAGCCGGTACCTCTGGAGGCCGTCGCCTCGGCCTTGGCCCAACTGCCCTACCGGCCCGGTCCGCCTGACCGGATGCCGCCGGTCACCGGAGTCGTGGGCCTCGTCGTGCCCGAGCTGGCCGACCGGCTGCCGAGCCCGCCCGCGTCGGCCGCGGACCCGGAGGTACGACGCGGACTGATGCCCCGCGCGGTGGGGGTGCTGCTCGCCTCGCTCGGTGACGCCGTGCTGGTCCTGGAGCAGATCCACCTCGCCGACCCCGCGACTCTCCGGCTGCTCGACCACCTGACGGCCACGATGCCTGCCGGGCTGCGGCTGGTCGTCACCGAGGACGCCGCACCAGGGTTGCCGGTCCTCGGCGTCCGCGCCCCGGGAGGAGGGCGGTGCGAGGAGATCCGCGTACGACCCTGGACACCGGAGGAGACGGAGCAGTTCGTCCGCCTGTGGGCAGGGGGGCACCCGCAGGTGCGACCGGATGAGCTGCCGGAGCTCGCGGCACTGGTGTACGGGCTGTCCGGCGGACTGCCCGGAGCCGTCGGGGCGCTGCTCGACGACGCCGGGGAACTGCTGACGGTCGGTGGGACGGACGGACCGCGGAACGGGTCGGCACCCACCACCGTACGAGCCGTACGAGAGGCAGGGGTGCCCGGGCGTGTGGGGCGGGAGTTCGCCCGGCGGTGCGGGCCGCTCACCGAGAACGCGTGGCGGATCGTCGCCGCGGCGGCGGTCCTCGACCGGCCGGCTCCCGTCAGCGTCCTCGCCGAGGTGGCGGAGTGCCCGCCCGATCTGGCTGAAGCGGCGGTCGACGTGTGCGTACGGCGGTCCGTACTGCGGGCCGACGGGTCGTCGCTCGCCTTCCGGCACCCGCTGGACCGCCGGGCCGCGCTGGCGCGGGTGCCGGAGCCCCGGGTGGCACGGCTCAGCCTGCGCGCGGCCCGGATCCTGCACCGCACCGGAGACGGGCCGGTGCCGCTGGTCGACCTCGCCCGGCTGTACACGGCCGCCGGACGCGTCCGCGAAGCTCTACGGTGCCTGGTGGTGGCCGCCGATCGCGCGGCAGCCACCGGCGACTACGCCACGGCCACCCGCCTGTACACCCGGGCGGTCGTCCAGGATCCGCGCGCCGCAGGACGGGTGCGTACCGCCGCGAAACTGGCCCGCACCGCCCAACTGGCGCGCGCCGGCGAGCAGGTGGTCGCCGCCGTGCGCACGGTCCTCGACGAGGACGACCCGCCGCCGCGCCTGCGCGGCGAGATCCGGTTGCACCTGAGCGTGGTCCTGCGCAACCAGACCGGAGGGGCGCTGGACAGCCTCGAAGAGGTGGCCCGCGCCATTCCCGACCTGGAGGCGTCCGATCCGCAGACCGCCGCACGCGCCATGGCGGTCGCCGCCATCCCCTCCATCCAGGGCTGGCCCGTCGACCGGCACCGGCACTGGCTGGACCGCGGCGAGGCGCTCGCGGAGCAGGTCACCGATCCGGTCGCCCGGGCGGCCATCGCCGCCAACCGGGCCACCGCCCTGATGCTCGTGGGCGACCCACGCGCCTGGTGCGCCGCGGAGGCGCTGCGCGGACCGGCCGAATCCGCGATGGAGGCCGCGCACCACGCCCGGGGCTGGACCAACCTGGCGCACGCGGCCAGCGCGCTCGGATACGGCACGCGGGCACGGGACTTCCTCGACCGGGCCGTAGCCGGGCTCGCCGACACCAGCAGCCCCTATCTGGAAGGACTCACCCAGACCGCCCGCCTGGTCCTCGCCTGGCACGGCGGCCGCTGGGACGACCTGCACGCGGCCGCCGACCGCACCACCCGGCTCTACCAGGAGATACCGGACCTGACCGCCGAGGCGATGCTGGTGCGCGGACTGACCTCGCTCCACGTGCTCGGCGACGTTCCCCGGGCCCGCCACGACCTCGCGGAGGCCGCCCGCACCACCTGCTACGACACGGGCTTCATCCTCACCTCGTCGGCCGCAGCCACCGCCCGCGTCCACCTGGAGGCCGGGCGCCCCGGGCAGGCGTGCGAGGCCGTGGAGGACGTGCTGCGCCGGATCGAACGCACCCAGGGCTGGGTGTGGGCGAGCGAGGTGCTGCCCGTCACGGTGGAGGCCCTCCACGGCAGCGGCCGTACGGCGCGCGCCCGCCGGCTGGTCGCCGACTTCGCGGCCGGGTCCGCGAACGGCGACGCGCCCGCCGCCCACGCGGCCCTGACCGTGTGCAGGGCGCTGCTCGCGGAGGCCGCGGACCGGCCGGACGAGGCCGTCGGCCTGCTGACGGACGCGGAGGCCCAGTGGCGGCTGCTCGACCGCCCCCTCGACGCCGCCCGCGCGGCGGAGGCCCGGGGACGCTGCCTGCTCGACCTGCACGGAGTGGCCGCAGCCCGGGGCATCCAGGACGTGGTCGAGGTCTACCGGCAGCTGGGCGCCCGCTGGGACGTCGCCCGCTGCCAACGACTGCTGCGCCGCCACGCCATCGTCACCACCCACCGCCGTGGCCGCCTCGGATACGGCGACCGGTTGTCCCCGCGCGAGGAGGACGTGGCCCGTCTCGTCGTCCAGGGGCGCGCCAACCGGGACATAGCCGAGAGCCTGGTGCTGTCCACCCGCACCGTGGAGCACCACGTGGCGCGCATCATGCGGAAGCAGAACGCTGCGTCGAGGGGCGACATCGCTGTGCCGTGAGGGAGGCGCGGGGCCCGGACCACGGCACCGCGGTATCGCGCACCTCGCCACCGAGTCACCGCGCACCTCGCCACCGCATGACGGCTGTGGAGGGTGCTGCTTGCGGATGGACGGGTGGCCCTGAGACCTCCTGAGGCGTCGTGTGCTGTCCTGACATCGGAGGGCGCACCCGGTCCGCGTGATCAGCCGTTGATCGCGATTCGGCCGAGACCGGGCCGGAAGCGGCCGGCCGGGACGATACTTGCAAGGGCAGGGTGCCATCGCCTCCACGGCGCCACAGCCGGGCAGGGGCGGGGCGCGCCTCCATCGATGCATCCGAGGGGAGCCGTTCATGACCACGGCGAAAGACCTGTTCATCATCGCGATGGACTCCGGGCAGGAGCCCACCGTCGGGCAGGGGGACCTGTCGCTCGCGCTCGCGGGCGCCGAGCTGATCGATCTCCTCGGTGCCGGGGGTGTCACCCTGGAGGGCGACCGTGTCGTCCCGGGTGAGCCGTCGGCGCCTGGCGACCGGCTCCTCGGTGAGGCGGGGGCGCGGATCGTCCGGCAGACGCCGTACGAGCGCGTCGAAGACTGGCTGTGGCGTCGGGGCAGGGACCTCGCTGCCACTTACCAGACCGCGCTGGAGGTCGATGGCGAGCTGACGCAGAAGGCCGACGGCCGCCTGCCGTTCGGTGCGCGACGCATGGAGCTGGCCGATACGCCGTCCCGTCACGCGGCCGTCGATCGCTGGGAGCGGCGGGAACCCGTCCTGAGTGCCCTCGCTTCGGTCGTCGGCATCGGCGGCGGACCCTCCGACGTCGAGCCGGGCCTCGATGACGAGGCGGCCACCTCTGTGGTCGCCGCCGTGCACGACGCGGTCATGGAGCTGGAGGCCGTCCGTCAGAGGCGGACCATCGAGAACGCGGCCTTCGCCAACCTCTGGCGCGGGCCGTGATGCGAGTGGGGGGCCGGGGCCGAAGCCATCGATGACGGAGAGCGACCCACCGGCTGCCCCACAGGAGTCCGGGGGCCTGCCGATCCGGGTTGGGGGGTCTCGTCTTCATCCGCGTAGAAGTTCATGGCTCCCATTGACGTCCGGCTGCCTGAGCGGTGTCCTGCTATACCGGCTCGTCGACGTTCGAGCTCTGCCACGACATTTCGGTGTCGTGGCGCGGTCCGGGGCGTGGGCCTACGTCTTTGAAGCGGCGTGCCGTGACTCACGCCGCCGTGGTGCGGAACGTGCTGGGGCTGAGGCCCTTGTGGCGTTTGAAGGCGGTGCTGAAGCCGAAGGCGTCGGCGTAGCCGATGGTCTTGGCGATCTGGGCGATGCTGAGGTCGGTGTCGGCCAGGAGCGCCTCGGCGTCGTCCATGCGGCACTCGGTAAGGTAGGCGAGGGGCGGACGGCCCATCAGCTCGGTGAAGCGTCGGGCGAACAGTGCCCGGGAGACGCCGGCTTGAGCGGCCAGCGACGCGACCGTCCAGCTCTCGGCGGGCCGCCCGTGGAAGGCGTGCAGGGCGGGGGCGAGGACCGGGTCGGCGAGGCCGCGGTACCAGCCGGGCGCGTCGGCGCCCGCCCGGTCGAACCAGGTGCGCAGCGTGCAGACCAGGGCCCAGTCGAGGAGCCGGTCCATCAGCGCCTGCGAACCGGCGGAGAGCCGGGCGGCGTCGGCGGCGGAGTTCTCCAGCCAGGCGCAGACCTCGGCGTCCTCGGCGATGACCAGGACGGGCGGCAGGGCGCGCAGGAGCCGTTCGTGGCGGTGCCCCGAGGCGCGGTAGGCGCCCACGATGAGCGCGGTCGCCCCCTCCGGGCCGGTGCCCCAGTGGATGCCGTCGAGTTCCTGGCCGGTGCACGCGGCGTCCGCGGTGAAGCAGTTGATCTCGTACGAGGTGTGGGGGTGGTGGACGGTGCCAGGCTTGTCTGCGAGACGGAACCGTGCGGGGCCCCGGACGATGGCCGTGTCGCCCGCACCGATCGCGCGCTCGGTGCCGTCGGCCAGCAGCAGCGTGCCGCCCCCGCGCAGCACGCTGACCATGGTGAGCGGAGCGGCGTCGGCGAAGGTGATGCTCCAGGGCGCCGTCAGGACGGCATGGCTGACGACCGAGCCCTCGGCCCGGATGCCGCTCAGCAGTGAACTCAGAGGATCCACGGCGTAATCGTAGACGATCTCCTATGCTCTGGAGAGTTTCTCCCATGGATCATCTACGGTGCCGCGGTTGTACTGGACTCACTGCACAGATCGAGCCCTCGGGAGACACCGTGCCGCAGCACAGCAGTGACACCAGGACGGCCCTCGTGGTCGTCGCGCACCACCGCAGCGATTCCCTCACCGCCCACACCGCCCGCCGCGCTGCTGCCCAGCTCGAAGCCGCCGGATACCGCATCGACCTGCTCGACCTGCACGCCGAGGGGTTCGACCCGCGGATGAACGTGGAGGACCAGCCGGACTGGGGCAACCGGGAGAAGCCGTACTCGGACGAGACGCACGCCCACACGCGGCGGATCCTCGACGCCGATGTCGTCGTCGCCGTCTTCCCGGTGTACTGGCAGAGCGTGCCCGCGGTCCTCAAGGGATGGATCGACCGCGTATGGAACTACGGGTTCGCCTACGGCCGCAGCAAGCCCCGCCTGGCGGGCAAGCGCATGCTGTGGCTGGCCCTGGCCGGCGCCACCTCCGACGACCCCCTCGCGGAGTCGATGCAGTCCGCCCTCGAGGCCAACCTGAGCGACGGCATCGCCTACTACTGCGGCTTCTCCCGCTCCACCGTAGGCCTGCTCCTGGACGCGGAGGAGCGACCGCAGCGCATCGACGCCGAAGGCAATCTACTGGTCGGCGAAGCGGTCGCCGGCGCCGAACGGGAGGCGCAGTACAACGATTTCGACCGTCGCGCACGGAAGTTCGTGGACGAGTTCCTCGCGGACGAACTCGTCCCGGCCTGACGACCTCCAGATCCGGTGGTCTGACACTGCGGCAGTACGTGCGGGACCTGGTTGCCCGGCTCGCACCGGCGGACGGCCGGGCGCAATTCCGCCGCCTGCCGGTCGAGCGCCGCGCCGCCGGGATGCCGCCCTACGCGGCGCTGCCGCCGGACGTGCGCGCGCTGGTCAAGGCCGCAGGGCCGGGCCAGCCGCTTCGACCACTCCGGACCGATCCCGCGGCTGCGGACCACCAGGAGCGGGAGGGATGTCGTTGCCCGTGGAGGGGGAGGGGCGGCCGCGGGTGGTGGTGAAGCGGGCCCGGTCCGCGCTCGCGCTCGGCCGAAGAGAGGAAGCCTGCCGGTACGGGAATCATGCCCTGGTGCCGTCGGCGGGCTGCCGTGAACGTACTGCCGTGAACGTACTGCGGAACTCGTCCTCGGCAGCCTGGCGGCGGGAGCCGACCGGGCACGGCGTCCTGCCCGGACCGTTCGAGTCCGCCTGATGGCCGGAAAAGTAGGGTGAGTGCATGCCAAGAACTTCTCCCGCGGTTGCCCTCGACGCCCTGGTCGCCGGCAACAAGCGTTTCGTGTCCGGAATCCCCGAGCACCCCAACCAGGATGCCGCCCGCCGTTCGGAGCTCGCCCCCGGCCAGGACCCCTTCGCCGTCATCCTCGGATGCTCCGACTCGCGACTGGCCGCCGAGATCATCTTCGACCAGGGACTGGGTGACCTGTTCGTAGTACGCACCGCCGGCCATGTCGTGGGCGCAGAGGTGCTGGGGAGCGTCGAGTACGCGACCAACGTGCTCGGAGCACGCCTGGTGGTCGTGCTCGGGCATGACTCCTGCGGCGCCGTCGCGGCCGCTCGTACGGCGGTGGAGCACGGCTCCACCGCCGGTGGCTTCATCCGTGACGTGGTCGAACGCGTCACACCGAGCGTCCTCGCGGCCCGTGCCGCCGGCTTGACGGCCGACAGCGAGTTCGTGGACGAGCACATACGACACACCGTGGACCTGCTGCTCGACCGGTCCCGGCTGCTGTCCCAGCAGGTCGAGGCGGGCGAGGTCGCCGTCGTCGGCCTGGGCTACGCCCTGGCCGAGGGCAGCGCCCGGCTCGTCACCGCCCGTGGCATCGACGACCATGTGCCGGCCCTGGTCGAGGCGGATATCCAAGGTCCATGAGCAGGCGTTTCGACTGCTCGACTCCGCTGCTCGACTCCGCAGCTCCGTCCCGTCGGCGTCCGGAAGGCGGCCTGACGTCGCGGCCCGGTCAGCCCGGTCGTTCTCCCGACTGACACGGTCTACGGTCTACGGCCTGTGAGTCGGCGCTTTCTCTCCGAGAGACGCCCTTCCGGAGGCCAAGGCCGTGGCCGCCGGAACGGCGTCTTTTTCGGGTTCTTCGGGACGTCTTTCTGATCAGACGAAGATGGCGGCGACCGAAGATGGCAGCGACGTGGAGTCCGGCCAGGCGCCGCTCGACGGTGTCGCGCTGTTCGTAGGCGTCGCAGCCGAAGGCACGTGGTCGGCCGCCTCGGCGCCCGCGGCGTTTGCGGGCGACGGCCTCGGCGGCGGACTGTGGGATCACGGCCCGGATCCCGTGCCGGCGGAGGTGGTTCCGGATCGCGCGGGACGAAGAGGCCTTGGCGGCCAGGACCATGTCCGGCCTGGTCCTGGCCGACCGGTCCGCCCGGGCACTTCTGACCGAGCGGGGATGCGCGGTTCCCGACCGTCCTGGCCTGCGGCTTCGGACCCTGGCCGATGTGTTCGCCTATGCCCGGGCCGAGGGCGTCGAGATGCGGCTGGACGCCACCGAGATCCAGGTCCGCAGGCCCTTGACCGGCCGCGGCGGACGGCGGACGGCGGACGGTGCCGCTGATCAGCGGATGGCATGCAGGTGGGCGAAGACGACGAGGTTCTCGGTGTAGTCCTTCGCCCCACGGTCGTAGGGGCCTGCGCAGGTGATGAGCCGCACGAGCGCGTCCGGGGTGTCGGCGTAGACGCGCTGGTTGGGGAAGTCGTTCTTGCGGAAGCTCTCGACGGAATCGACGAGGAAGACGGCGGTGGTGCCGTCGGCGCGGGTGACGTCGAAGGTGTCTCCGGGGTCGAGCTCACCGAGGCGGGCGAAGACCGCCGGGGCGGTGGCGGTGTCGAGGTGTCCGGCGATGAGGGCGGTCCCCCGCTCGCCGGGTGAGACACCGGCGGCGTGCCATCCGACCAGGTTGGTGTCGTCGGCCGGCGGCGGGTCCAGGGCGCCGGAGGAACCGATCTCCAGGTCGGTGAACGGTGCGTTCACACCGATGTCGGGAATCGTCAGACGTACGGGTGCGGACCTCGGCATGGCGGGGCCGGCCGCCGGCCGTGCGCTCGGCGAAGCCGAAGCCGAAGCCGAGGGCGTGGCGGAGCCGGGTTCTGGTGCGGCAGCCGGAAGGTTCTCGGCCGGGGCGGACGACACGGCAGGGCGGGGCGGCTCGGTCGCGTCCTGCGCGAACATCCCTGGGCCCAAAAAGACCAGGAGCACGACCAGCACCAGCGTCCAGAACACCGTGGGCACAACCCACCGCACGGCACGCCGGGGTGCTTGCGCACGGGTGGGGTTTGGCCGGGTCTTCACCGCAAGAGCACCTTTCGAACGCGCAAGTCAGAACAGAGACGGAGCGGGGGCCGGGATGCGTGCGCTCCTCGGAAGGCAGCTCACGCATCCCGGCCGGTGCCCCTTACGCGCCTGCGGCCTTCTTGCGACGGTGGAGGAGGAACGCGGCCGCTCCAGCGGCCAGCAGTACGGCGCCGGTCACGTTCGTGCCCGTGTCCGCAAGACCGCCCCCGCCGGTGTGCATGCCGCCCTTGGGCTTGTCGTGCTCCTTGCCCCAGTCCTTCTCGCGGTCGCTCTGCGCGGGCTTGGAAGTGGACTCGGGCTTGGACCAGTCGTCCGCGTTCACCGTGGTGAGCGCACCGCCGCCCGTGTGCACGCCACCGCTCGGCTTGCCCCAGTCCTTCTCGCTCTTCTCGCCCTTGTCGTGCTCCTTGGACCAGTCGTCACCGCTCACCGCCGTGAGCGCACCGCCACCGGCGTGCACGCCACCATGCGGCTTGCCGTGCTCCTTCTCGCCCTTCTGGTGCTCCTTCTCACCGTGCTCGCCCTTGGACCAGTCGTCGCCGCCGGCGACGGACAGAGCACCGGAGCCGGTGTGCATGCCGCCGTGCGGCTTGTCGTGGTCACGCTTCTGGCTGTGGGCGGAGTCGTCCTTGTCCCAGTCGCCGGCGGTGAGCGCGTACGCGCCGGGAGTGGTGAGGGCCAGGGCGGCTGCGGTGGCGGTGGCGGCGAAGAGAATGCGGGCAGAGCGCATCGATGGCTTCCTTCCGTGCGCCGCGCGAGCCGACCCGCTGTCAGCTCTTCACACGCAGCGACATGACCAACCGTCAGCGGCCTGCCCCATGCCTGCCACTCGAGCTGGTACATCCGTGAGTGCAGACCTTCTCTGTAGGGCCGAAAGGGCGTCAGTGCTCCGTCCCGAGAACGTCACTGGGACGCACCCCTACAAAGGCAGCGGGCAACTTCCACACTTGCCGACGCACTTGGTTAACCACATTTCGTTCAGATGGCGTCCTTCACCGCGCTTACTCGACGCCGCGTACTTTCACGATGCCTTGCCGCGTGTGCGCAGCCGAGGTGTCAGAAAGACAGCAGATGAGGGAGAGCGGCAGCATCCCTTGCCGGCCCAGGAGCCGCGTCTAGGGTCTCCCCGGTCCTGGCTCTGTTCGCGAGAACGGGTTCTGGTTCTGGCTCAGGTTCTGTGGTGCGGCCACGTTGAGTGAGCGGATCACTTCGCGGTTGAACGTTCCCGATGGCGAGAGCGAACCCCGGGTCAGTCTCCCGCCTCGGCTCCAGGCCTCTTGCTGAGGAACTGCTTCGCTGCCTCAACCGCTTCTCCGTTGAGTTCCTCGACGGAGACTCCCCAGCTCTCCTCCCAGCCGTCTAGGTTGTACGCGCAGTGCACAAGGGGTTTCAGCTCTTCGGGATAGCCGAGGTCATAGGCGATGTCTGCCCAGATGAGGTGAGTGCCGACGGCGGGGTCCAGGGATCCGTCGGCGATCTGACCGGCGACCCAGTAGGCCATCGCCCACTTTGCGGCCCGGGGATCCGCGGGCGGGTGGAAGAGCAGTCCCAGCTCCTCCAGTACTTGGTCGAAGAGCTCCGGCGCTTCCGGCTCTTCGCCCCGGAGGAGTCCAGCCAGCAAGGCCAGGGACGGGCTCTCGACCCCAGCGATCAGCGCGTCCAGACCTGCCTGAATGAGCCGGTCCGACCCGACATGCCTGCCAAATGCTCGCTCACGCGCGATGTGTCTGAACTGATCGAGGGCGTCGTCGCTGGTCATCAAAGTCTTCTCCGTCGGCATCTGAGATGGGAAGGCTTGCACATCCGCCGGCGCGCCGCTGCCATCGAGTTCCTCCCGTCGTCGGTGATCAGGACACGAGGACGCGCTTCCGCAGGAGGGCGAAGCCTGCCCGGCCGAACATCTGGCGCTTGAGCATCTTGACCCGGTTGACGCGCCCTTCCACGACACCTGAGCTCCAGGGCAGGGTCAGTCCGGCGACGACGGCGTGGCGGTCGCGGTCGATGCCTGCGGCGAGAGCGTGGAGGCTGGGGAGGTCGTCCTGCCGGACGGCGTCGAGCCAGTCGGGCAGGCACTCGCCCAGGTGCGCGGTGAGCATGGCCGCGAAGGAGCGGACGTGCCCGGTGAGGGCGTCGAGCTCGGAGCAATGCGCCCGGGCGGCCTTGAGCTGGAGTTGTTCGGTCTCGGTGAGGGCGTCCGGACGGCGGAGGATCCATCCGACGCCGGTCCGGGGCGAGGGCGGACGGGCAGTCACCGGCTGCGGTGAGGTGCGCTTGTCGTGGAGGTAGGCGCGGACGCGCTGGTAGCTGCCCTTGTAGCCGAGTGGCACGATCTCCTCCCACAGCTTCCAGGTCGCCCTGCTCATCGGTGGGCTGACGGCAACTCGGCGCGGGGAACACGGTTGGGGCCGTGCTCGCCGGCCTGATGACGGGAAGAGTGAGCGCGCCCGCGCTGCACAAGCTCGTCGGGCACTGACCGATAGGAAGGGGCACCAGACCCGAATCCGCACGGGAGGGTCCGGTGCCCCTTCTTTCTGAAGACAGGTCCCGCCTAGGGGGTGTCTGACAATGCCCGGCCACCGGCCGCGGAGGCTGTTCCGGGAGCACCCGCCTAGGCAAACTAGTTAGTACCACCACAGAACCGTCACCATCCCTGCTCACCACGGCGCATCAGGGGCACCACCCGGAAGGGCGGCTTCCATCCTCTGCGTACGATGCGGCGGTCAGCTTTCGCACATATGGATGGAAAGGCTCCGTGCCACCATGTCCGGCCCCCAGAGCCACGAGTCTTCGCTTCTCCCTTCCTCCGCACCCGGCCCCTGGTGGCAGACGGGCGCGGCACGCGTGGGAGCCATCGCCGCCGTCCCCCTGCTGGGACTGGTGAACGACCGGCTCGGCGGGGTGGCGCTCCTCGTCGCGCTGATCCTCTTGTGGTGGCGCAGCCCTTGGCCCAGGTCGGGCAGGGTCGTCGCCTCGGTCGCGGCGATGGCCCTCTTCGGGGCGGTGCTCCCCGAGCAGCCCGCCGACACCCCGGCCCGTGCGGCGAACGCCGAGGCCGCGAAGCCGCCCACGCGCCCGAGCCGCTTCCCCACCGCTTCGCGGACGACGCCCGAGGCCACGATGCCCACGGTGCCCGACTTCACGGGCGACTCGCTGGACGTGGCCTTCCCGAAGTCGCGGAGGAGGGGCTTCACGGTCACCTACCACGACGCCTCGGACCAGAAGCGGGAGGTGACGGCGCGTTCGCTGTGGAAGGTCTGCTTCCAGGTGACTGGCGGATCGCCCGAGGAGCCGATCGTGGACTTCGGTGTCGTACGCCGCGAGGAACCGTGCCCCGAGGCCGAGGGCGAGACGGTGCCGTGGAAGAAGATGCCCGACGTCCTGGGGCTGACCTGGCGCGCCGCCGTCCCGAAGGTGACGGCCGCGGGCGTACCCGAGGACGATGTGCACGCCGAGGCCGCGTACCTCAACGACAGGCTCCCCCGTGAGGGCGAGTACGACGACTGGCGCGTGTGCCGGCAGGACCCGGTGAGCGGCGGTCCCCTCACCGACGAGGTGTACATCGTGAGCCTCGCGCTCTCCTCGCCCGACCACGGCTGCCCTGCCCCGGACCGGGGCAGGGACGCCTACCTGCCGGACCGCGACGACGACGGCGACCCGGACTACCTCGACCCGTACCCCCGCGACCGGAACCGCACGAGGCTGTACCCGAACGGAATCCCCGGCGATACGGGCGGCTCCGGAGGTTCGGGCGGCTCCGGCGGCGGCGGGCACATCTGCCGCCACACACGCTGGTGCTGACGGTGCCTTGACGCGGCGGAGAACAGCCCGGCCTTCGCCGATTCCCACCCTCCGGCCTTCGCCTCCACGACAGGTTCACCTGATCGTCGCGTCAGGATCGTCGTAGGTCCTGTCCCGCAAAGGGTCTTGGATGGGTTCGCGGAGCCAGAGGATGAGCGAGGCGAGGCGGACTCCGGCCTTGTAGCGGGCGGCGAGTTCGTCGAAGCGGGTGGCGGACCGCGCGGAACTGCTTGAGGCGGTCGAAGCAGCGTTCGGCCACGTTGCGGGCCTTGTAGAGCTCAGGTCGAAGGCCGGCGGTCTGCCGCCGGCCTTCCCTCGCCGCAGGCGGTTGGCCTTCTGGCCCGCCCGCTCCGGGATCACCGCTCGGATGCCTCGCCCGCGCGGGACCTGGCGGATCGCCCGGGACGAGTACGCCTTGTCCGCGAGGACCGCGTCGGGCCTGCGGCGGGGGCGCCCGGCGCCGGTCCGGGCACCTTCTCCGAACTCCGAACAGCTCCCTGGGCCAGCTGTGAAGGCCGCCTCCTTCATCAGCTGTCAGCCTGGAGGCCGCCGGGCAGGTGGGCGTCCGTATCACGGTGGGTTCGGTCCGTGACAGTCCTGATGTGGGGCGCCCGGGCGATCAGGTCGAGGGTGTCGGTCCAGATGTCGCCGATCGGGGCGCCATCGAGGTCGAGCTGGTCGTAGCCGAATGCGGCGGGGAGTAGTTCGGTGGTGAGGAGCAGGTCAGGGGTGCTGTCCAGCGCGGTGCTCCACAGGGCGTGGAACTCCGCGCGCTGGGCGGCGTCGATGGTGGGGACGGGGGCCTGGACGTTCTGGCCGTTGTTCAGGCGGAGGTGCAGTTCGCCGCAGCGGCGGGCCAGGGTGTGCAGGGCTTCTGCCCAGTAGGGGGGCCAGGGGGCCCGCAGTTCGGCCGTGACGGTGTAGTGGCTGAAGTCGCCGCACAGCAGGAGGTCCGGGTGACGGTCGAGCAGGCCGAGGGTGCGCCTGAGGTCCTGGGTGAGTCGGTGGCGGTGGGTTTCGAGGAAGAACGGCAGGGCGTACTGCTCGCTGAGCGTGAGCAGCTCGCGGATCCGGGCGTCCTGCCAGGAGTCGTTCCGCCAGTAGCCGTCCACCTGGGCGTTCAGGCTCGTCATGCCCGCTGCCGCGGCGTGTTCGAAAAGCGGTTCGGCGGGGAGGTCCTCCGGGAGGTGGGCGCAGCCCGACAGGGCCAGGCCCGATTCCGCCACCGTCGCCGAGAAGTCCGGCCGCCCGGAGGCGACGAGGGGCAGAGGCACCTGCACGCCGTCGAAGCCCGCCTGCGCGATGCGGGTGAGGCGTTCGGTCAGGGGCAGGTCCGCGGGCAGGGTCAGGAGGCTGCAGTGCAGACGTGGCATCACAGACCGTCCTGGTCGTGCCAGTGGTTCTGCCATCGGGTGTCGATCGGGTCCGAGGCCGCCTGGTAGCGGATGTCGGTGGAGAGGCGGAACCGTCCGGCGGGGTCCTGGTTGTCGAGGGAGGCGTGGATGATGTGGGCGCTGTGCACCATGAGGTCGCCCGCGGCGAAGTCGGTGACGAGCCACCGGGAGTCGTGCTCCTCGGCCAGGGCGGGCAGGTCCGCGGTGATCGACGCGGCGGGGCGGCGCAGACGGCCGGCGGCCTCGTCCGCCAGGACGCGGTGATGGCTGCCCTCGAGGTAGACGAGGGGCCCCTGGGTGACGGGGCAGTCGCCCAGCGGAATCCAGGAGGAGACCACGCGGTCGGTGCCTTCGCGCAAGTAGACGAGGTCGTAGTGGGCCTGTGTGGCAGTTCCGATGCCCGACTCGCCCGGCCCGACATGGCGGATGATCTTCCTGCGGTGCAGGTGTACGTCGTCGGCGCCGAGCAGCTCTCGGTAGAAGGCGACCAGGTCCGGGTGCCGGCAGAGGGCCTCGTACTCCTGGCCTGGGACGATCTGTTGGAACAGCAGGTGGCGCAGGCGCGCCCGATCCAGCTCTGCGGTGGATCCGGCGAGCCCGTCGAGCGGGTCGGAGCCCGGGCGGGTCAGCCCGGTCCCGGCCAGTGTGGCGAAGTAGTGGCGGCGGAAGCCCTCGATCGTCGTGCGGTCGAAGAATCCCGGCAGGTAGAGGTAGCCGTCCTGGGCGAGGCGGGCCCGCAGGGCGCGCGGGTCGTGGCGTTCGGTGTCCGGGACTGGTTCCAGGCGCCCGAGCCTGCGTTCGCTCGTGTCCAGGCGGTAGCCGTTGGAGCTGAGGGCGTCCGGTAGCGGTCGGTCCAGCTGTCTCGTACTCATGACGGAATCGTCAGGCCTGGCGCTGACGAGGCACAATGCACGGATTCCGAGGAAACTTGGATGATTGTCGACGGAGGTGTGGCGGGTGGCGGCCGACGAGGGCGAGGGCGGGGTGGACTTCGTGGCGCGGTACCGCACTCCGCCAGAGGGCGTGCGGGCGCTGGGGATCGCGGTGACTGGGGCCGGACGGATCCTCGGTCAGCGTCGCCTCCAGTCCGAACGCGTCCTGAACTGCTACGCCGGTGTCCTCGTGCTCCGGGGAGCGGGGTTCCTGGAGCTCCAGGGCCGGGGCCGGCACGAGGTGCGGCCGGGGTCGTTCTTCTGGCTGCCGCCCGGGATCAGCCATCGCTACGGTCCGTCGCCGGACGGCTGGGACGAGTACTGGGTGCTGTTCGAGGGGCCCGCCGCGGCGGCCTATCGGGATCTCGGCTACCTCGGCGCGGAGCACCCGGTCGCCCGGCCCGCCGATCCCGACGAGGCCCGTGCCCTGTGCGTCCGGGTCCTGGACCTGCTCACCGGGCCCGAATCGCTGGACAGCCACATGGCCGCCACGAGTTCCCTCCACGCCCTGATCACCGCGGTGGGCAGTGGCCGGCGGAGGCCCGCGGATCCCGGGCGCGCCCGACGTGACATCGGCCGTCGGGCGCTGCACCTGCTCGACGCCGCCGACGGCCCCGTGCGGATCGGCGACATCGCCCAGGAGCTGGCGGTATCCCGCGACACCCTCATCACGGCCGTCCGCCGGATCACCGGTTCCCCGCCCACGGTGTACCTGACGCGTCGCCGGATCGACCGGGCCAAGGCTCTGCTCACCGACACCGACCGGCCTGTCGCGCTGGTCGGACGGGACGTCGGATATCCCGACCCCGCCTATTTCACCAGGGTTTTCACCCATCACGTGGGCATCGCGCCCTCCGTCTTCCGCAAGCAACAGAGGCGCTGACGGCCGGAGCCGCCCTCCGCCCGCCAGGTCCGTATCCGTGGCCGGACGCCCGCCGGTCGGTACTGCCGGAGTCGTCGAGCTTGAGGGTGAGTGCTCTGAGGGGATCGGCGAGGGCGTTGACGGCTTCGGTGGAGGAGACGGTTTCCAGGCATCCGTGGCCTTCGCAGACGCTTGCGCTTGGGTCGCCACCCGGCCCGACTGCCTGAGCTCGGGGACGGGTCGGAGGAGGGGGCTGGCGCGGTCGGCGTTCCAGGCAGAGCGCGGCTCTGACAGCGGTGTCCACGCTGCGGAGGCGGGGGAGTCGTGTCTGGCGCCGAGGTGGCTCTCGGCGAGACCGGCGGCACGTACGGTGTGCCCTCACGCGGCCGGTATGCCGACGGTATGCCGAGGATTTTCGGAGCCCGAGGCCGCCGCGGGGGTGTCAACCCGTCCGGCTTTTGCCGCGGTGAAGGTGGGTGTTCCCGCGGGCACCGGCCGTACCGGGTTGGACCTTGGTGCCCGCGGAGGGTTCGTCAGTTGGCGGTGACCCGGACCTGGTCGATGACCCAGTACCAGTTGTTCTCACCGGTGTAGCGGAATCTCACCCGGATGTCGGTGGCGCCGGCCGGAACGTTCAGCTGGAGCTTCTCGGCGCGGGACATGACGTCGCTCGTGTACGTCTGCACGCTGATGGGGGTTCCGCCGTTGTAGCTGACGAGGACCTCGCCCTTCTGCGGGTCTTCCTGTCGGTAGTGGGTGACATAAGTCAACGTCGCAGTCCTGCCACCGGTGACCGGCCAGGCGGGGCTGACGAGGGTGGAGTCGAAGGTTCCGGTGAGGTCCTTGTCGTACCACTCGTCGCCGTCGGCGACCGCGAAGACGTTCCGTGCGCGGACGTTGGACTCGCGTTCCTGGTCGGGGGCCGCCCTGGTCCAGAACTCGTCGGTGGTGAAGGTCCAGCCGCGCCACTCGGTGACCCCGGCCGTGCCCATCGAGGAGTTGTCGACGGACCAGCCCGGAGGAGGAGTGTGGGTGAATCCGACGACGTCCGTGCCGAGGTCCGTCTCGTCCACCGGACTCTGGAGTTGCGTGCGCAAGGCGTCGAAGTCGTCCGGGGTGGGCTGGGAGAGGGGGCGGCCGTCGAGCGCCCAGGCCGGGTTGATGGGGATGCCGAGGTGCGCGAGGGCCGAGGCGGCGACATCGGTCAGCTTCACGTCGTACCGGACCGAGCCCGGTGTCGTGGTGCCGCCGGTTGCGATGACGAAGGTCTGCCGCTCGGGCCAGCTCGATCCGCCGTGGCCGCCTGCGTCGGTGTGGCCGTGGTCGGTGGTCACGATGATGAGCCAGTTCTCGGAGGCATAGGTGGTGCGGGATTTCACGGCTGTCACGATCTCGCCCACCTTGCTGTCCACGCCGTGGATGGCGTCCAGGTATGCCTGGCTGGCGGCTCCGTGGCTGTGGCCGGCGTGGTCGACGTCGTCGAGGTGGACGAAGACGGCGTCCGGGTTGGAGTTCCGGAGCCGGGCGACGGCGCGGGAGGTGGTGCCGGCGTCGTACTCGGCGGCAGGCGTGGAGATCCGGGTGTCGACGCGGGGGGAGAGGACGGTGTCGGTGATGGCATTCCAGGAGGCGACCGCGTACGTGGACAGGCGGGGCTTGGCGGTCTCGATGCGGGTGAGGAAGTCCGGGTACTGGGCCAGGTTGTGGCCCCCGAAGGAGTTGTCCTTGACGTTGTGCTTGTCGGGCCAGACACCGGTGAGGACGGTCGCCCATCCCGGGCCGGACAGCGTGGGCGCCATGGGCTCGGCGTACAGGGAGCTGGTGGCGGTGAGCCCCTGGGCCATCAGGGACTTGAGGTGTGGGGCGTCGGCATCCCTGACGCGGCTGAGCAGGACGCCGTCGATTCCTATGACGAGCACCTTGGGGGTACGCGCGGCGGCGCGGGCCAGGGTGGTGAGGGGGCCGGCCGAGAGGGCGAGGGCTGCGGCACCGGCGAGGAGCGAGCGGCGGGTCAGATCCATGACTGTCTCCTGGGGGCTGCTTCCTCCGGTACGGACGGAGGAAGCGGGTGAGGGCGGTGGGGAATGGTGGCCTGGGTGTGCGGAGGCACCCGGGCAGCCGGGTGGGGGGCTTGGAAGACGTATGCCTTGATCGACCACAGCGAGTAGCCGAACGAGCATCCTCATTCGGTTCCGTACACGCGCGGGCAGCGCCCGGAACCGTGGAGGTTGATCAGAGGCGGCGCGAGTCCGACGCAGCTGGGGCCGCCGACTAGGGCGGGGGCGCGCCCCCGCCGACCGGTCGGTCACGGCCGGGGTGATTCGCGTCGGCCGATTCGACGCCGGCGTCGTCAGAGGCTGACGACCGTCCATTCCAGTCCGGCGCCGGGGCCGTCGGCCAACACCTGGACGATCCCGCCCCCGTCGCCCGTGGAGCCGTTCTCCGCTGTCGCGTAGATCCCGTTGGCCCGGTCGACGAGGCAGTAGGTCCCGGTGAGCACGCTGACGATGACCTGGGCGGGCGTGGGAATCTCCGGGTCCAGCGCAGGGGACAACCGTCGGTGAACTCGCCGGTGGAGCCCCAGTGGTCACCGGCCAGAGCCCGGTCCCATGCCGACTTCAGACAATCCGACAGGACCGAGCTCTTCAGGCAGCAGGTGCTGTTGGGCAGCACGAACCGGTGCCGATTGAGGTCGACCTTTTCGAGTTGCGGCGCGCCGTTGGGCACCGCGCCGTACTCGCCGTTACCGGTGACGAATCCGTCCGCCCAGGACCGGGCGGGAATGGTGTCGTACACGCCCTGCTGGGGCAACGTCGCCGGGGCCGCCGCGGCGGCCCCGGCCGTCGACGAGAGGAAGCCACCGGGAAGCGAGGTCGCGCCTGCGGTCAGTGCTGTCGCCGTGATGAATCCTCTGCGGCCGAGAGGGGCGTGCGGGGGAGGCATGGCATGGATCCTTCAATGCAAGAGAACGGGGAGGGTACGGCGAAGGAGGCCGGGGGCAGGCGTCGCAGCAGTGTCCCGTCCGCTGCGATCCCAAGGGGTATGGGAACGTAAACATTCGTGCCGGGTCAGTGCAGCACGCGGCGCTCAGGAGCGTCAATAGCCTCGTCAACGCGTTCGTAAATCACCCGATGAGCCTCGGAATCACCCCGCTCACCGCCGTTCCGGTTCCGCCTGCGCCCACGTCGCCGCGCGCCTGTGGCGGCGGCGCATCAGGGTGAGACGCACAGGTCGTCGCAGCGATTGCCGGTTCGACAGCGCCTCACGTAACCCTCCCGAGGACCAGATCACCAGAGATACCGCTGGCGCCGACGTCTCAATCGATCTGGTCACCCCTGGTGAGAGCCGTCGGCTCTCACCAGGCCATCTGCGACGGGACAGCTGTCTGGGACCCTGTGATCCCGGAAGCCACCCCGGAGGAAAATCACGGTCTGCTCGGTGATCGCTGCGGCACAATCCCAGGATGATCGGCAACCGGATCACCCATCGCACAGCGGACGGCGTCCGCATACCCGGAACCTGGCGGCACGCCTTCATTCGCAACGGCGGCCACTACTTCCTCACCGACCTCTTCATCTACGCGGACGGACTCATCGACTGCTGGGGCCTGGTCACCGTCGAGGAGTTCGAGGAGAAGCTGCGCACCGGCTGGGTGGCCACCAGCTTTCCGGAAGGCGGCGAGGCCTCCTCCCACGACCTGGCGCACTGGAAGTTCAGCGAGCCGGAGAGCTGGCTCACGCCCGAACTACTGGTCGCCGAAGTCCGCGACACCATCGACCAGCTGAACGGGCGCCCCGACTCGACCGGCCGATGCCTGGCCGCCGTCGACACCTTCCTCGCTGACCAGACCGAGGAGAACCGGGCTGCGGCCCACGCCGCGTTCCTGGTCGTCCCGGAGTCGCAGCGCCGCTACGCGCTGGGTGACATGGACAGCAAGGACTGGCCGCTGCGCGTACTGGTGGCAGGTCCCGGCGGCCGGACCTACCTGTCGTTCGACGGAACGGTCACGCAGGAGGAGTACGACAGTGCCCTCGCGTACTTCGAGGAGAGGGCCCGCTGGAGAGCCGAGAGGGCCACCCGCGTCCCCGCAGACGGACCGGCGACACCGCACGCCCCGGCCGTCCAGCTCTACCACTCGTTTCCGAACAAACCGGCGGCCGATCCAGGCAGACTCGGCCTGCGCCACGACTACCCCGCCCCGATCACGGTCGCGGACACCACCTACCCCTCCGTCGCCCACGCCTACTGGGCCTTGTCGGTCACCGAGCCCGAGACCCGGCACGCGATCGCGGCAGCGGAGACCGCCACAGCGGCACGCACCCTCGCGACCGAGGCCCCCCGCCGCGAGGGCTGGGAACACGTCCGGACCGCCGTCATGACCACTCTGCTGCGCGCCAAGTACGACCAGCACCCCGAGCTGGCCGAGATCCTGCTGGCGACGGACGACGCCACCGTGATCTACGACGACATGAACTCGACCTTCTGGGGCGACAACGCGGGCCGAGGCCGCAACTGGTCGGGACGTCTTCTCGAACTCGTCCGCTCCGAAGTGCAGATGCGGCGCGCAGGGATCTTCCGGGTGTGACCGGGCCGGGTGCTCGACCTCACCGAGCCGCTCAAACTTCGCTGCGACGGGACACCGGATCGCTCACGTCCTGCTCGGCACTTCCCCCCGTTACCTTTTTCGTGGCTCCGCAATGGAGCCTCCGGCCTTCGGGCCCGGCATGACTTCCCCCCTTGTTGTTCATGATCCGGGGGGTGTCACCAGGTCCTGAGCATCGACGGACCGCTGATGAGGGGCTTGAGTTCCGGCTTCACCCAAGGCCGGGAGAGCTCTCCGTAACGTGGATGCGGCAGCTCGGTGCCGAGGCAAGGCCGGACGAAAGCGTGATGGAGGGGCCTGCACGTGATCGACACCGGCGACAACGGCGTCTTCCTCGGCCTGGACGTCGGCAAGGGCGAACACCACGCCACCGCGAGGTCGGCGACGGCAGCACCTTCCCGACCGCCGACCACCTCGCCGCCTACGCCGGACTCGCACCGGCGACCCGGAGCTCAGGCTCGTCGATCCGCGGCGAACAGCCCTCCAGGAGAGGAAACAAGCAGCTCAAACGGGCCTTCTTCCTCTCCTCCTTCGCTACCCTGGGCGATCCGGCCTCCCGGGCCTACTACGACAAGAAGATCGCCCAGGGCAAGCACCACACCCAAGCACTGCTCTGCCTCGCCAGACGCCGGGCCGACGTCCTGTTCGCCGTGCTCCGCGACGGAACCTTCTACGAACCGCAGCCGTCGGCCGCGGTCACCTGACCTGCGGGTCTGCGAGGAGAACGACTCGATCGGCCTCAACGTCGAAGCCGAGCACCGGATGGCCGGAGCCGCCCTCCGGGTCCATCAGCACCGGCTTGCCCAGCCGCCGCCCGACCTCCCGAAGGAAGCCGCAGAACACATCAAGTCGCTCCTGGCCCTGCAACTCCCGCAGGTCGACATCGAAGTCGACTTCATCGTCGGCGTGGAAACGGAAGATCGCCAACACGTCGGCAGTCGGCCAGACCCGCAGGTCCGGGCACTCGGCATCCGCCGGACGGGACAGCACGGCCTCCGCCCGGGGCACCGGAAGCACCGTCTTTTCCTCGGAGTACTGGCACTCCCAGCCCTTCTCCGCGACCAGATCGAGGACCGCCTGCCAGTCCTCCACCGAGGCATCCGGGACACGCACGTCCGGCAACGACCCCATCAAGTCCGGGTCGAAGAACCGCTTCACGTCATCCCACAGCAGATCAGCCACCCCGCCATGCTGCCCGGCTCACCCACGCCGACGCACCCGGTTTCCCTTGACCAAAGACATAAGGGCACCCCCTGCAGCACAGCTCGGCTATTACCGGGTAATGGAGTCAGGCCGCGCCGAGGAACTGCTGGGGGTCGTGTCTGCCGACGGGGCGTCCGGTGCGGGCGTAGTGCTGGGCAGCCCGGATTCTGGCCTCGATGCCGGTCAGGGGCCGCGCACGCTGTTCCTTCTACTGCTGGATGTCGAGCCGGGCAAGGTACTCGGCGTGCTCTTCAGCAGGGAGACGCCTGGCGGTAAGGGCGGCGTCCTGCCGGACGCGGGCTGCCGCGATGCGCCCGGCGAACTCGGTCTGGGGTGCAGGGTCGCTGCAGTGTTCGTCGTGCGCGGCCATCGCGCGTAGGTAACCGGCCGACGGCGGTGCGGGCGTACGGACAGGCTAGGCCGTCGGGGCGCCGCCGGTTCGGGTGCGGCCGTGGTGGGGCCGAGGGACGCGATGGGCAGCACCCCGATCGCTTGGACGACGTCGCTGCCGAGCTCGGTGTTGATCTGCTGGCAGAGCTGGGTGCCGAGGAGCCGCAGGTTCGCGGCGTACGCGTGCGACCCCGGGCGCAGGTCGAGGCGGCGGCCCCCGCCGCAGACGGCCCGACAAACTCCACGGCGACAAGGGGGCTACGACTCCCCCCACCTGCGACGCTTGCTCCGCTCCCGCGGTATCACGCCACGGATCGCCCGTCGTGGCATTGAGGACTCACAACGACTCGGACGTCACCGATGGGTCATCGAGCGAACCATGTCCTGGCTCGCCGGCTGCCGTCGGCTCCACCGCCGCTACGAACGCAAGCCAGAGCACTTCCTCGCCTTCACAGCCATTGCCACCAGCCTCATCGACTACCGACGGCTCACCAAGTGACGTTCTAGTCGGCGTCGCTGACGGCTGTGCGAGAGGAGCTCGTGGTCACGATGTCGATGGCGATACGCAGAGACGTCTCTTTCCAACCGAGCAACGCGCGAGTGATCGCGATCGACTGGATGATGCTCATGCCGCGTTCAGCCAGCAGATCCTGAACAGCTTCCATCCCTTCCCCCGCGAGGACGGGCCGGCATTGCTCGACGAGCGCAGTCCATCGCGCGGCTTCCTCGGGCCGCAATCCGACGACGTGGTCGAACATGGCTAGACCTGCCTCCCTGAACTTGCGCGAGCGATACTCCAGGGCTGGTGGTCGTGCCGCGCAGCGTGGGTACGGAAGTCGAAGAAGCCCAGACCATCGACCTTGCGCTCGGTGTCGATCTCTTCGAGCGTCCAGCAGTGGTCGGAGTAGTCGTCGATGGCGACGCCGCCGGCTTCGAGGACGTGTGACAAGAGGGCGCAGATCTCGGCAGGGCCGTCGATGTGGCTGGAGACGCTGACCAGCAGGGCCCAGGTCGGGCGTTGGCCGAACGTGGAGTCCAGCAGACGTACGTCCTCGGGAGTCCAGCCGAGGAACAAATGATCGTCCTGCTCGTCCATGAAGTCGATGAAGAGCTTCCCGTCCGACCAGTACCCGTCCTTGCCGGGCATCAGCTGGTCGAGCCGTGCGGCTGTCGCGGTCGAGTCTCCAGCGGGGAACACGTAGACGGTGCGCATGGGCGGAGCGTAAATGGCGACGCAGGGCTGTGGCCATGGAGTTTCGCCCCGATCATGGGTTGCCTTCGCCGATGGTGGCAGTGCGAGCGGCGAGTTCGCTGAATGACGGGATACCGAGGTTCACCGTTGAGGTACCTCATCGCTGCTGCCGCCGGCTCCACCGACGCTACGAACGCAAGCCGGAACACTTCCTCGCCTACCGACGACTCGCCAAGTGAAACGACGTCTTACTACCGGGTAATGACGGTACAGCCGCGTCTCGTAGCCATCGCAGCCGCTCGAGAGGCCGACGCGCTATTACTGGGTAATGGAGTCGGGCCACACCGAGGGCTAGCTGGGGCTGGCGGCCTCCAACCGTGACCTGTCTCAGCGAAGATGCACCGACCTCACCGAAGTTTCACCAGGCAGGGCTGTCCCGCCTCAGGCGATCCGGCCCTGCCGCGGATGATCTGGTTCGCCGGTCCGGCTGTCAGTGAGGCATGGCAGGCTGCGCCCATGAGCTATGACCTTGCCGTGTGGGAGGGCGAGCGGCCGGCGGATGACGCTGCTGCGGCCCGGCGCTTCCGTGGTCTGTATGACCGCTTCATGGACACGGAAGGGCCCGCGGTTCCTCCGTCTGAGCGGATAGCGGCCTTCGTCGCCGCGCTCTTGGAGCGGTGGCCGGACCTCGCCGAAGACGACGATGACACCTCGCCATGGTCAACCGCTCCGCTGATCGGGGAGGCCCGCGGCCCGTTGATCTACTTCCCCATGCGATGGAGCATGGCCGACGAGGCATCTGCCCACGCGGCGGAGGTCGCTTCGTCGATGGGCCTCAACTGCTATGACCCGCAGGCACGGAAGCTGCGCCCTTAGCGATGGTGCGGGGTCGGCTCTGTTCGAGAGCTTCGACAGCACCTGGGCCTGCTGGGGCGTCGCCCGTTGACCAAGGACGCGAGGCCGGTAGAGCCCCAGCCGGGCGGGGCGCGCTGTGCTGAGCTACGAGTACACCTGCCACCGGGATGACCGCGATCGGCTGGAGGCCGCCGGGCTCGTCGGTAACTCCGGGTTGTCGCCGAACCCCGGGACCTACAGCCCGGCGGGGCCGGCACCAGGGAGGCGCCGGCCTTTCGCGTCGGCGTGCTCCTGGTGCTCGTCGACGCCGACCAGCAGTACGCCGCCGTCGGCTCGCTCGACGGGAAGAAGCCGCGGGGGCGACATCAACGTCGCGCTGCTGGTGCTCGTCGTCGGACCGGTGCCCAGCGGGCGGCGGGTAGTGCTCATGACGGCAGTGTCTCGCCATTGGGTACCGCCGGTACAGATAGACAGATAGGGCGCCGGGAGTCGTTTGCTCCGCCGGAACGGCGGTATGGCAGAGGCATGGCGAGAAAACTTTCCTTTCCGGTCCCGGTCCTCACCGTCGATACCCCCCAGAGGATGGACCGACCTGTGGTTTCCAGGTGGGTCGTTTGGGGCGACCTACAGGTCTTCCCCGGCGATGCGTTCTCTTCTCTGAGCGTGAGCGCGGCCGGAGTCGGGGCCGCCGAGGTCATCGGCGCACGGCTGACGACCATCCAGAAAGGGACGGACGCCGGTTCCTGGTACCTGGTGGCCTACGGGACCGCGATCTCGTACGGATAGGCCCGGGCGGGCAGAGCGCACAGCAGCTGCGCCCGCGCTGACATCTACTCTGCGTACGACAGTAGGAGTCGGGGCCGTCGGCTCGTGATGCAGCGGGTGCCCATCTCGACCAGGCTGACGGGGAAGGTCCACGTTCTCGTGAACATCGCCTCAGGGCCGATCCGGCTGCCTCCCGAGATGGTGAACAACCGCTGTCGAAACTCGGGTCCTGGCTCAGCTTCTGTGGTGTGCCTCCGCCTCGGTGGCAGAGGGCGTCAGCCCGACACGAGCCCGATGTACTAGCTTCCAGGTCTGGCGGGCGGCGACGAGCGCCACCATGGCTGCGAACGCCGTGAAGAGGCCGGCCGCAATGGGGCTCTTGCACCTGGCCGCGGCCACGACCATGTAAACGAAGACAGCCCAGTCCAGCCAGGTTCGCCTCAACAACTCTGCCACGCCACTCATGGCACCTCCCGGCGGGACAGTAGCCCACTCGGCGTAGTGCGCCACTCGGCGTTTGCGCATCACAGGAGCTGAGCCAGAGCCGAAACTCGTGAACAGAGCCACGGGGTGATCCTTCGCAGATGCTCGGTAGGGTCGCGCCATGTCAAACGATCTCGGTTTCACGTGCTCATGCTGCGGCGTTCACCACGCAGAGCTCCCCATGAGCTACTCGACGATGGCCCCTGACGTGTGGGATCCCAGCTTCGAGAGTGATCCGGACTGCCTGCTGTCGTCCGACCAGTGCGTGATCAGGGGCCAGCACTTCTTCATCAGGGGTCTGATCGAGATACCTGTGATCGGCAGCCAGGACGTCTTCTCCTGGGGCATCTGGGTCTCTCTGAGCAGGGACAATTTCGCCCGTGCTCTTGAGGTGTGGAACACGGAGGGCCGCGAGGCCGAGAAGCCGTACTTCGGCTGGCTCAGCACCGAGCTCGCGCTCTATCCCGAGAGCACAATCAACCTGAAGACCAACGCCCACACTCGACCGGTCGGCAAGCGGCCCTTCATCGAGCTGGAGCCCACCGACCACCCGCTCGCCGTCGAACAGCGCACCGGGATCACGCAGGATCGTGTGCATGAGATCGCCACGGCGGTGCTCCACCCGGCCTGACGGGCAGCGTCTGTCAAAGTCCACTGAGACTGGTCGGACTTCGGTGAGACTGCCCAGACTTCGATGAGACGGGCCAGGTGGGTCGACGCTCGTGCCGTGTTCGTGGATCCCCATGGACTCCGCGGCGCGGTATGCGCCTCGTCGGTCGGTACACCCTTGGGCCCGCGTGGCCGGCTGATACGGCGCTTCCTCAGTTGGCCGGGCGCGGTTCCCGTGCGCGCAGCCTGCGTGCGAGCAGGCCGAGCAGCACGGCGTTGACCAGCCCGGACAGCGCCACCCCGATGGAGAAGATCAACGGGCTCAGCCAGGTGATCGAGGAGAAGTACTCGACGGGCGAGGACACCGCCACCGCGAGGATGCTGAACGGCGCGGTGGCCATGAGCGGCCAGATCCCGGCGAATCCGGGGTCCGGCAGTACGAACGCGGCGCACAGGAAGAATCCCAGCGCCACCGCGACCACGGCGAGGTATCCACGCGCGAGCCAGTTGTCCACCGCGGGCGCCAGCAGGGCCCGAACCCCCTGCGGGCGGGTGCCCGCAGGATCCGTCAGATCTGCTCTCTTCTGCTCGGCCGGGTGGGCGACGTGCGGGAGGGGCTCGCGCGCGCCGGTCGTTGTGGCGGTCGCGGCCTTCGTGGCGAGGGCGCCGAGCACGGCAGCGTTCACGAGTGCGCACAGGAAGAGCCATACGGCGAAGACCGCGACCGCCGTCATCTCGGCCGCCCCGTCGATCTCGGCGCCGGGGTCGAGCGGGAGGAACACACACAGGAAGGACAGGGGCGCCGTCAGCAGCAGAGGGCTCCCGGCAAGGGTGCTCTCCGGGAAGAGGAACATGACCGTGAGGGAGAGGGCGAACACCGCCAGATAGCCCCGGGCGGGCCAGTTGCCCGATGCAAGCGCAAGGAGTCGGCGCAGGCGCGGGATACGGCGGGGGCGGGACACAGTCGGCATCGGTTGTTTCCTCGGGTCGGTCCGTTGGTGATCTCCACGGTGGACCACGGGGCGCGCTCAGGCATGAGTACCGGTACTCACCGAGAGGACCGCAGAGTTCACACACGTCTGAGCAAGACCCCTCACTTTGCAGGACGCCAGAGTTCCAGGGCAGGGTCAGGTCGGCGATGACGGCTCACGATCGCGTTCGACTCCTGTGGCGGCTGGGGGGTGGAGGCTGGCGAGGTCGTCCTGTCGCACGGCGCCGAGCCAGTCCGGCGGGCGTTCGCCCTGGCGCTTGGTCAGCATGATCGCGAAGGACCGGACGTGGCTGGCGAGGGCGGCGATCTTTGAGCAGTTGGTCGAAACGGTCTTGAGCCGGGGCTGTTCCGACTCGCTGAGCGTCTGTGGACGCCGGAGGATCCATCCGGCGACTGAGCGGGGCGACGGTGGCCGGACTGCCACCGGCCGTGGCGATGTGCGTTTGAGGGCCTTCGCCACCCTGGCCGTCATCACCAGCACTTCTGTGGCACCGCAGCAGCCCGCTGGCTCTGCCCGGGGCGAAAAGGCGCCGTCTGCCTTGGCCGGGCCGGTGCCCTGCTGTGAGGCGACCGACGACGTGCCGAGGGTGCTGCTCGGCGAAGACCCCGACGAGGCCCCGGACACCAACAGCGAGCCTGAGTAGGGTAGATGAGGCAGGGCGCAGGGAGTTGCGCGGCTGACCCCACGCTCTCGCGACTCGGCGCGGCCCATCACCCCGGCGGACCATGACCGCCGCCTCGCAGTAGTGATACCGCCATGCCCACCCTCGTTACCCTCGCCCTCGACAAGGGGCTGGACCTCTCGGCGCAGCCCTGGGCCGGCTTGCACTCGTCGTGCTTCCGGGCGCTCTGCCGCGGGCGCCAGGCTGTACCGGCGGAGCCGGGCCACTCCGCCCGAACCGCCCCGTGTTCGCCACTTCGCCCTCCTGCGAACCGAGAGCGCCGACGGCTTGCACGTACGGTACGAGACCACCCGGCCGACCGAAACCAAGATCACCGGATCGGCGGCCACCACCGCCTCTACGAGCTGACCGACGCGCAACCGGAGGACGGAACCTACGTAGCCGCGCCCCTCGACCACCGATAGCACCTCACCCTTGCCGGAGATCGCAGCTCCCAACAGACCCGACCCGGGCAGCTCGCCCCCTGCCCCTCCCCAGCGCCTGTACGCCTTCTGATCGACCCGAGACAGGAGAACGACATGTCCCAGAACTCCAACCCCTACGAGCACACCCCGACCGCCATGGTCTTCGACGTCTTCACCGAGGTCTCCAACGAGCTGATCGGCCTTCTGACGCACCGGTCCGACGCCGCGACCGACCCGGCCGAGCGCGAGTCGTGGTGGCAACGCGACCTTGGCGTCCGTGACACCCGCCGAGCCGTGGACCCCCAGAACCGCCAGGCGCTCCTGGAACACATCGCCGCCTGGAAGCTGGAGATCGAGCAGCTGAAGGTAGCCCGGTGACCGACCCCAGCGCCTACTTCCTTATCGAGGACCAGTTACGGGCCCGCTTCGAGGAACGCGTCAGAGAGTTCGTCTTCGGCGGCCTCGAGCCTCGACAGACCCCCGCCCTGGCCCTGCTGGGCGGGCAGCCCCCGGCCGGGAAGAGCCAGGCGATGGCCGCGCCCGTCCGCCGGTACGGTGGAACGCTCGTCCCTCTCACCGGCGACGAACTGCGCCCGTTCCACCCCCGCTACCAGGAGCTCCTCGCCCAGGACGCGCAGACCCGCGAGACGGCCACCGCGCAGTTCTCCGGGGCGATGGTCGGATGAGTATCGAGTACGCCCTCGACCACAGCTGCGGCCTGCTGCTGAAAGGGGTCCTCCGCGACCCGGCGACGACGATCGGGACCGCCGACGGTTCGCCGCTGCCGCTCGCCCCGTGGGGTGGGGGTCGCCGCGCTCGCCGTGCGCGAGGAGCGCAGTCGCCTCGACGCCCTCGACCGCTTCCCGAAGGGCGGCCGCTGGACACCGCCTGAGCTCGAGGACTTGGCCTACAGCAAGGTGCCGGAGACGGTCACGGCCGCCGAGCAGAGCACGGCCGGCACCTCGATCATCATCACCAACCGTTCCGCGGCCGACCTCTGCAGCAGTGAGCGCTGCCCCGATGGCCTGTGGCCCGGCGGCCCCAAGGCCGTCCCGATGAGGGTGGACGAACGCGCGAAGCCGATGCCGGCGCAGGAGGCCGTCTCCTGGCTCGCGGCGTACCGCACGGTCCTGGTCGAGATGGCTGCGCCGGGGCGAGACCATCGACAAAAAGCACCGACAAAGAACCACCGGCAAGAGCCGCCCCGTCCTACGGCGGCTCTCCCAGGACGCCGACACCGTCGCAGCAATGGCTGCACACGACCCGAGCAGCCCGGTCCGCCAACAGCACGAGGTGGTCAAGCCGATGCTGCACCTCCTCGTCGAGAACCCCGCCGTGGCGACAGGCCCCACCCCGCTCACGCTCCTGCCCGACCCGTCTTCCACCCCGCAGGGCGGGGCGGAGAGCCGGAGACGGGAGCGGCTCCTTCCCGCCGCCGGCGCCGCCGGGGACGAGCTCCGCAGCACCTTCGCGGCAGCCTGCCAACAGCACCAGGCACCGCTCCCGCACCGACAGCCTCCTCCCGCCGGCCGAGCGCGACCGCGGCCCGGGCCCGTTCCACCACCACCCACACTCGCCCCGCCTCCTCCACCGGCACCGCTCCCGCCCCTGGTGGCCAGCAACCGCCCGCCCCTGAACAGGGCTAGGGCCGAAGCCGGCAGGACACCTGCCGGCGGCGCGGTTAACGTCGCCGAAGTCCACGACAGCCGCCTGCGCCTGCCGACATCAATGCGTTGAACAAGCAGCCGCCATGAGGGGCGGCCCCTTTCGATGTACGGGCCACCCCTCTCAGGCCGCCCGCAGTATGAGATGGCCTTCCGGTCGACGGCTGGTTTGTGCCAGCATGCCGGGCATGCAGCAGCAGCTGATTATCAGCGGCAGCGTGCCGGCACCGAGCCCGAGGGAGTGACCCTCCCCGCACTCACCGCCCGCACGCAGACCTCTCGCACCTCGCGAGGGGTCTTTTCCGTTTTCCGGCCCCACCACGGCCCCATGAACAGGACCACCACCCATGGAACACACCCGGCTCACCGTCACGCTCCAGCCCGGCCACGGAACACTCGCGCGGCTCGCCGCCATGCTCAACAACCACCACGTGCTGGACCTGACCTACACCACCGCGCCGACGAACACCGCCACAGCCGTCGTATGCGTGGCGCAGTCCGACGCCCTGCGCGCACAGCACAAGCTGCGCAGGCTCGTCGACGTGATCGACGTGACGCCGGCTCCCGCATCGCTGGGCACCGTACAAAAGGCAGACGTCCCCCACGTACTACCGCAGTAAAACCGGCGGCATTTACTGCGGTAGGACAGACAAGAGCAAGGCTGGCGATCGGATCACGGACAAAATCCGACCTCCATGATTGCGTGACAGGTCGGCGCGCAGGATCTCCAGGTCGGTGATCGGTCCCTGGCCGCCGAAGGAGCCGCTGGCGAAGGCGGCTTTGGTGCGGTTCGCCGCGTCGACGAAGCGGATGCCTTCTTCGCGGGTGGCATGGACCCGAAGGGTGCGTGCCAGGCCCATCTTGCGTGCGACGTCCCGCCCGGCACCGCGCAGGTCCACGGTCTGTCCGCCCTACCGCGGTGCGGGAGCCCGCTCGACGACCGTGGCCTGCATTCCGTGCCGTCCGAGCCAATGGGCCAGGGCCGGCCCGGCGATACCGGCTCCCGCGATCAGCACGTTCCGGTGTGTCATGACACTCCCTTTCGGCTTCCTTGTCTTCTCTCGCCCCGGGCGGCGGCCCCCGGGTGCGGTCCGTACGGACCGGCCGGGGCCGCTAGTCGTGCACGGTCCCCGCCCGGGACTCAGATGGTGACGTGTTGCTTGGTGCCGGATTCGCCGGCAGTCGTCTCGGGGGTGATGCCGTGCTGCTCGTCTTCGGGGCGGCCTTTCTTGGGCAGCAGGAAGGTGATCGCGAAGAAGGCCACCAGCAGGCACGCCTGGACGATCAGCGCGTGGTGGAAGCCGCTAGTGAAGTCACCGGTCTTGGCCTGGGCGAAGAACACCAAGCCGAAGACCGCGACGCCGATGGAACCGCCGACCGCCTGGACCGCCGACAGGACGCCGGAGGCGGATCCGATCTCGTCGTCGTCGACCGCGGCCAGGATGAAGCTGAACAGGGCGGCGATCACCATGCCGGCGCCGATGCCCGCCACCGCCACGCCGGGAGCGATGTCCCAGATCGAGAACGAGACGGCATCGAGGTCGTCGAGCTCGAACCACAGCACGGCCGCGCCGGCCAGCTGGACCAGCGGTCCGATCTGCAGCACCTTGCGGCCGATCTTGTCCGCGAGGAACGCGCCGCTGACCGCGCCGCCGATCGCGGTTCCCACCGCGAGGGGCAGGTTGCCCAGCCCCGCCTCACCGGCAGTGAAGTGCTGGCCGATCTGGAGGAACAGGGTCAGCACGAGCTGGGTGCCGATGAGCCCGCCGAAGAACAGGGCGATGCCGCCGAGCCCGACGGTGAACGCGGGCTTGCGCAGCAGGCCCGGGGTCACCAGCGGCTCGCGGCCCGCGGCGGCCGTTCGGCGCTGCTGGAGGGCGAAGAGGACGAAACCGATCGCCGAGGCGGCCATGGACAGCCACGTCCACAGCGGCCAGCCGTTCTCCTGCCCCTGGTTGAGCGGCAGCACCAACAGGGCGCAGGAGATCACGATCAGGGCGGCGCCGGTCATGTCGACCCGGACCGTGCGGTCGCCCGCCTTCTTGGGCACGAACTTCGCGGCGGTGATCAGCGCCGCGACGCCGATGGGCAGGTTGACCAGGAACACCGACCGCCAGCCCAGGTCGAAGAAGTCGCCCTCGATGAGGAATCCGCCCAGGACCGGGCCGATGATGCCGCCCAGGCCGAGCACGGGTCCGAAGATCGCGAAGACCTTGGTGAGCTCGGGGCCGGAGAAGTTCTCCCGCAGCAGGCCCAGGCCCTGGGGCAGCAGCATCGCTCCGGCGGTGCCCTGCAGCAGGCGGAAGGCGATCAGCGACTCGATGTTCGGCGCGATCGCGCACAGCAGCGAGCTCGCGGTGAAGGCCGCCAGGCCGATCAGGAACATCCGGCGCCGCCCGTAGCGGTCGCCGAGCCGGCCGCCGAGAACGAGCCCGGCGCCCAGGGTGAGGGCGTAGCCGCCGATCACCCATTGCAGTCCGACGGGACCGGCACCGAGGGATCTCTCCAGGTCCGGTCCGGCGACGTTGACGATCGAGGCGTCCAGGAGATCCATGATCTCCGCGACGATCATCACCGCCAGGATCAGCCACCGCCATCGGTAGGGCTCGGTCGTCTCGTCAGGGGTGGGGGACGGGTCACGCACGCCAGATACCTCCATGGTGAAGTAATTCCATCGTGAAGGTAAAGTGGTGGCGGTAGGTTGTCAAAGCGGGATGACCGTGCGGACCGCGTGACAGGAGAGAAGGCCGGAAGCATGGAGGAAGCAGTGCGCGACGGTGTCGCGGAGCAGCGTGAGCGGCTGATGGAGTCGTTCAGGATCTACGGCGGTCAATACGCCGAGCTCAGCCGGCGCTTCGCCGCCTGGCTGGGCCTGCACTCCACGGACGCGACCGCGGTCCTGGAGATCGCCGCCGCCGAGGAGCGCGGCACCCCCCTGTCGCCGGCGCGGCTGAGCGAGCGGATCTCCCTGTCCACGGGCGCCACCACCGCGCTCCTGAACCGCCTCGAAGCGGCGGGACACATCACCCGCGCCCGCGAGCACTCCGACCGACGCATCGTCACACTGCGCAGCGGCGGGCACATTCAGGAGAGGGCGGACGAGTTCTTCGGCCCGCTCGCCCACCGCCTCGACGCCACGATGTCGCACTACCCGCCCCAATTCCTGGAACAGGTCGAAGCGTTCATGGCCGACCTGAGCACCACCATGGACAGCCACCTCACGGAACAGGATCGCGGTGACACCGGGCTCCCCCCGCAACCCTGATGGACGAACTCCCTGACCGGCTTGGCCTCGTCTACGCGGAGTTCGCTCAAGGATGCGGCTGGCTGGAGTCGGACCGGCTCCTCACTCGCGGGGAGTACGAGGCCATGAGAGGCTCCGTGCGGTAGTGGGCTGAGAAGGACCGCACGTGGCCGGACGTGATCGCGGAGTTCGGGCCTCCCTCTGTCTTGTTCGGAGGGAGTAACCCCCTGTACGGCAAGACTCACGGCTACCTCAGCGAGGACCTTGAGTAGCCGATGGTGGCCTTCCAGCTGTGGAACGGCAGCATTCCGGGAGCCGAGGCCTGGTCGTCTGGGCGCGAGCGGCCATTGCTTCTCGCGGTGCGATGCGGCGGCGGCCTTTTCCCTGAGACTTCTACCTTCACCCCGGAAGGCAAGCGCCGAAGGCCCAAGGCCTCCTGTTCAGCCTGCACGCCTGCCCTGGACTAGAGCTTGTTCGGCTTGTCCGATCTTTGGGGCTGTTGGCGTCGTCATGACGGTGCTTGTCTAGGTGGGGCGCTGCCTGCCTGTCCTGCGTGTTGTGGGCCGGGTTGTTCAGGGGATGGGGGAGAGGTGCGGGCGTACGGCGAGGTGGTCACCCGCCGCGTCCAGGTCGGCGGTCATCGGGAAGAGGCCGTCGCCCCGGCTCGTCATCGCGCGGAGTGCTCGGGTTTCAGCGAGTTCCTTGGATCCGGCTTTGACTTGCGAAGCGCGTACCTTGCGCAGCCAACCGAGTTAAAGGACTCGCTAGTTCGACAGCGCGCGAACAGGCTGCGCGCGTCGCGAGTCGGCCATCGTGGCACTGAGGTGATCTACGCCTACAAGATGCCTGCCGGAGCCACGTTCACGTGTGCGCCGGCGGCCGATTGTGAATGGCTCCGGCTGCCGGCCCAACAAGCGCCCAAGATCCCCAGCGGCTCGCCCTGACCACCCAGTTCCATGGCATGCGGGAGCGCCGATGCGCCTGGCAACGCCGGCGCTCCTGCCTCGTTGTCCTTGCCGCGTGAGAGGCTGCCCGGCGATACCAGGACACGGATGGAGGGCTGGTGGGATGGGTTTCGAGGGCGAAGTCTGGCGACTGATGCGGCAGGAGGAACCGCTCGGCGAGATCGTGATCGACGAGGCCGACTTTCCTTGGCTGAACGGTCGTTTCGTTCCAACAGCGGCGTTCGGGGAGGTGAAGCCGTGGTTCGACGAGTCGCTGGCTCTTATGGAGGCGGAGGAATACGACCGGTTCGACGACACCTACGACAGGATCACGGACACCCTGTCGCTCGTGGCCCCTTCAGGTCCGGTCGCGGAGTTTCTTCTGCACATCAGTGGCGGTCGTGCGTGGTTCAGGTGGAGTGACGAACCATTCGAGGATGGCTGACCCGCCAGACCCTGGGGAATCGCGTGGCCACAGCCCCTGGGGAATCACGTCGTCGACGTCGGCGAGAACGCCCTTACCACCCCGCCAGAGACCATCGGTGGGATGAGCGACCGCATCGGCACCCGAATGTTCCTGATCGAACAATCAACCGCCCGCACGCGCCGGGCCTCAGTCAACTGCGGCCGCGTCAAAGGAGGAACGACAGACGAAAGCGGGAAAGACACCGCATCGGGATCCCACCAGCGACCCACCAAGCCCACAGGACTATCGAGAAGATCAGTAAGTGGTGGGCTCCGGAAGTCCTTCGGGGGTTGACGCCGGGCTGGATTTGTGGGGGTGCCTACTGTCAGGTGTCGAGGACTACGAGACGGGGGATCGCCGCATGGAGACAGACTGTCCGGTCAGGTACCCCGATCTCGGGCAGCTCCACGAACTCGCCCCCTCGGTCTGAACCGCTTCAGTGTCAGTGTCAGAGGGCACCGTTACCCTCCCCTGCATGGAACAGGAACTTGCCAAGCGCTTCGATCCTCTGCCCGGACGGGTCGGCCACGTGGCTGGCATCGAGTCACTCACACTCGACGGGCGCCGCTACTACTTCGGCTTCGACTACACGAGCGACCTCGTTGTCTCCCCGCTGATTGACGAGCCGGAAGCGATGGCCGCGTTTGCAGCCGAGCACATGCGGCAGACCGACGGCATCCACGACGAGGCCTACTGGGCGGACCTCGTCGCCGACGCAGTCGAGACGTCAGAGCTGGTCTGGGAGCAGCCAGCGCGGGAGTTCACCACGACAAGCCTGCGCACCGACCTGCCGACCCCCGGGAGCCACCTGCTCTACCTGCTGGACGCGGTCAGCGAGTGGGACGAGTCATTCACCCTGCCACCAGCCGCTCAGCAGGCATACACCCGACTGGGGTTCGATGAGGACGCCTTCGCCAAGGGCATCGGCGCATGTCTGCAGGCCATCCTGGAGAACGGAGCCGGCGGCCGCCAGGACGAGCGGACAGTGGTCCACTGCTACCTCACGTCCGTGAAGCTCCTGCCCGGAAACTGGACATTGCTCTTCACTCCGCTCGCAGAAGCCATTGCCGGTCACTCATGACTACTGACCACTCCACCAGAGAACGCTCAGACGCGAGTAGTTCACCATTCCTGAGTGCCCACAGCTACCCGACCTTGTCGGCCACGCTGGCGTGTCTTTCGAGCAGCGCGGCGATGACGGCGAGCCGGTCCTACACCGAGGTGCCGTAGCCGGCCCCGTCGATCCGGCCCATGACGAAGGCCTCGAAGTCCTCCGCGACCAAGGTGATTGCGAAGTCGTCCTCCTGGGCGACGCGTAGCAGCGCCGCTCGCGGTACATGTCGCACGCGCGGTAGTCGAAGGTGGGCATGTCGTCGCCGGCCGCTGCCTCCCCGGAAGCAGCTATGGCCCACACTCCGGCGGCACGCCGTCAGGCAAACACGTCCCCACCGCTATCACGCACCCGCTCGTTAGGGAGACCGGCATGAGCGGGAAGCCACCCTGCGATGTCGACGCCAAGTGGGGCAGCCGTGGTTCTATGTCGCCGAATGCCTTTGTGGTTGGTCCTACGGCCGCTGGGGCGTCGACGGGGCGTTCATCGTCACTATCGCCGTCGCTCGCGGCTGGCTGGAGGGTGCCAGCAGGGCTACTGCTGAGTCCACCATGTGAGCCCTGCGCCGCTGGCTGTGGTGATGAGACCGATGAGCCATCCAGGCACGCGCTGCACCGTCAAGTGCAGTCCTCCCATGCGGAGTTCGATGAGGGGCTGCGTGTCGCTCTCGGACATGGCAGTGCGCTTGGGCATGGCAGTGCCCTCTCTCAGGTGGGATGGGTTGGCCGTTCAGAGCCTGTGCCGCCGATCGTAACTATCCGCATCAGGGCATAGATCGGTGTGCCGGAGCACAGGGGGCGCATGCGCCCTGTCAGCGACTTTCGGCTTGCAGTACCACCAATGCACCGGCCGCTGAGCACACCTCGGCGAACGCACAGCTCAGGTGACGACCAGCTTCCCGTGACGACTCGATCATGATGCCTATCCGCATAGCCGTTCCCAGCTGATGCGCCAGGCGAGACGTTCGCCTACCGATCTGATGGAGCCCCCGTTTCTAGACGCATGCAGGCCAATGCCGCCCTGCACCGGAACAACCCGAATCACACCTGTACCGCCCCCACTGCCAGGAACAGCGGGGGATGGTCGGCTGGTTGCGGCACCGGAGGTGCGCGCTTACCTCGATGGGGTGTTCACGTCGGGCACCCGGCTGGGGTGCGGGGTGATGATCCATGGACGTTCGTGGAGGTGGTGGAGGTGGCTCGGGTGACGTCGATCCGCGTGCCAAGTGGCTGGCTCGTGGTGGACACCCCATGGCTGGAGGACGAAGAGGGGGAGCCGCGGGAGCTCGCGGTTCGGATCCCTCCTGGTGCGTACAGGGTGGATGCGGCATGGACGGAGGCGCCGTACGAGTTCATAGGGGAGTACTTCTCCGGCCGCGAGGTAGCCGCGACGCGCCTGTGCGTGCGGGAGGGCACGGTGGCGGTCTGGGAAATGGGCCCCGCCGCAGGCGACGACATCGAACGCTTTCGTCAGGGCGACGAGGTCGGATTCAACACGGACACCTCCACGGACACCTCCACGGACACCTCCACGGGCAGCTTCGGCGACGCGACAGCCTGGCCCGCGCTGACAGCGCCGTTCCGCAAGTTCTGGGAGCAGTGCAGGACAGCACCGGGCACGCTTGTGTCACGTGACACCGAGAGCCTGGGTGGCGGCGAGTTCGAGATCATCCGTGATGAGGCCCGGGGCGCAGACCTCATCACCTTCTCCGCCACCGAAGGACTTTCCGTAGCCTGGCTCGGCCGTACAGAAAACAGAGAACTCAGCTCCATCGTCGTCATGGACCACATGGACCACATGGGCATGGAAGCGCTGGCCTGAGGACCATTCAGCACGGGCTCCCCGGCGACGGCGGCTGCTCTCTTTGTCTGCCGCAGGTGCACGGAGCCCCAGACTTCCATTCGCGGGTCCGACACGGTGACGTTTCACGAACGGGACGGTTCCCCGATGCTTCGGCTGACCGCTACCCACCTACACCGTCAGGTTCAAAACCGGCGCTCGACGGCCCACCGCCCGAAGGGCGGCGGGCGGTCCTCATGCACGGACTTCAATTTCTCGCAGATGTTCTCGCGCACGATCTGACGAGGCAGGATCCGAGCAGGCCCCTTGAACCTTCCAGATGCCGGAGACGGATCGGCTGCTGGGCGAGCGTGGTCGCGGCGCCGGGCCGCGCGGGGGTCCAGGAGGCCCGCGAGCCCTTCTACCGTGCACCGTCACCTACGGCACGAAAAGGAGGGGCCGGCCCCGTCGTGCTCGGGGAAGCGAGGGGACCGGCACCCGTTCGGCGGAACCCGTCCTGTGGTGGGTGTCCATGACAACCGTACGAACCCGCGTCAGCTCCAGCAGCTTCTGATGGACCGACAGCGCAAGACGTGACCCCAACAGGTGCATACAGGATCCCCACCGGCAGGCAGGCAGGCAGGCAGGCAGGCAGGCAGGTGGGTGGGTGGGGCACGCAGCGGGCGTGGGGCTCCGCGGTGACCGGCGGCCCGGGCGGGCGCCAGCGGCCGACGGACGACGAGAACGCCGGCACTGGCACTCCTCGGGCGCCGCATGGTCAGGGGGGTGGCTTGTACGCGAGAACGGGTTTGTGGTTCTGGCTCTCGCCAATGACCCCGGACCAGTACTCCGGCGTGACCGCGGCGTCCTGAGCGGGATCAGCGACAGCGCCGGCCAGCGGAATCTCCAACGTGACGGCGCCCGCCCGGTGCAACGTGCGACGGCTTCCCGGGCGGGCTCTGCTTCCATGCTGCGCCCTGCGCACAAACGCCGCTCGTTCAGGGGATGTGGGGGAGTGGCGTTTCTGCGGTGAATCTCCTCTTCCGGACGGCTGATGGCAGTCTGCAGAACCCGCCGTGGCGGGGTAGCGGACCGCTTTCTGTCGTTCGTGATCAAGAAGCTGTTGCGCGGTGCCGCGTTCTCCCTCGCTTGTCTCCGCTCGCTCTCCCCACGTCGGCCACTGCCGCTACCGCGCCGGCTACACCCGCGACAAGTCTGAGCACTGGAACACGGGCCTGGACGCGGGCGACGGCTGCAACACCCGCGCGGAGGTGCTGTTGTCCGATCATGTAGCGTGACCTGCCTATTCGAACGGGTGGGGTGGAATGTTGGTCGACGTGGTGCGTGTTGTGGAGACGCTGGCCGAGCAGGGCGACACGGTGCTGCCATGACTGACGATCTGATCGGCACGCAGACACCAGCGCAGCGCATCACAGATCCGGAGCAGGCGATCGAGGCGCTGGAGCGCGCGGTTCCGGGGCTGGCTGATCACCATCGGCCAGAGCGTGCCGTGATCGACTGGGCCGTGCTCGAAGACGGCCTGGGCACTGCGCTGCCTGACGATTTCAAGCGCCTCGCAGAAAGGTACGAGGCCTTCGCCATCGGGGACTTTCTGCTCGTGGGCCTCCCGGATCCGGGTATGGAGCATCACCGCCTTCGCGGTATCCGCGGTGATCTGGAAGGAGTCCTCCAGGATTACTGGGAGGCAGGCATGTCGATCGGTCTGCGGCCGCATCCCGCACCGGGTGGTCTCCTGCCGTGGGCCGAGTCGAACGAAGGCGACAAGTTCCTTTGGAGCACGACGGGTGACAGCCCAGAGCAGTGGCTCGTCACCATCGCCTCCCGGAACGGAGGCTGGTGGCACTACGAAGGCGGCGCTGTCCAGTTCCTCGCCGAGTACTGCAACGGCACCCTGGACCCCTGGGGACTGCCTCCGATCGACCCCGAAGTCACTCCCTGCTGAGCACGGCTCGACTGGCCGATCTATGCGGCAGCGGCATCTGCGGCTCCTGATGAGGCCGGAAAGGCCAGGCTCTCGTCAAAACGCCAGCGACGCTGGAGACAGTGGTAGAGCTGGCCGATCATGCGGTTGAAGAGGTTGCGCTGGGCGGCCGCGTGCCAGTCGCCTTGTTCGCGTCGGCGCCGGTAGTGGGCGTTGGCCCCGGTGGATGCCCGGAGTGAGGCGAAGACCCAGAGGTAGCCGGCGTGGTTGAGCCGGTCATTCTTCACCCACCTTCTGGTGACGGCGGACTTCTTGCCGGAAGCACGGGTGATGGGTGAGGAGCCGGCGTAGGCCTTGAGGCCGCGGGCGTCGGCGAAGCGGGTGCGGTCGTCGCCGATCTCGGCCAGGACTCGGGCGGCGAGCTGGGGGCAGAAGCCGGGGAAGCTCAGCAGGATCTCGGCGTCCGGGTGCTGGGGGAATGCCTCTTCGACCGCTTCGGCGAGCTGATCAGCGGCGGTGCAGGCGGCATCCAGCTGGATGAGGAGGGCGAGCATCTGCTTGCCGAGCGCGTCCTCGACCAGCGGCGGCTGGTGGGCCCACTTGGCGCGGAAGACCTCGCGGAGGCGGTCGGCCTCGGCTTCGATGCCACGCTGGCGGCCGGCGCGCTTGAGCGCGGCCTGGATCTGGGGGGGGCGGGTCAGCTGTGCGGCCCGGGTAGGGGTCGGTGCGGTCTTGAGGAGTTCGCGGGCCTCGGGGCGACACAGGCCGTTGGTCCAGGTGGCCCAAGAACCTGACTCTCTACGTCAACTGACCCTGCCCCACCCCGACCCGCCCCACCCCGGCAGCACCTGCCGGGAGCGGGTCGGCGTTCTCGCCCCAGCGATCGAGTGCGGCTGCGTACGGAACGAGAAGAGGAGCGGAAACGGGGGGCTTGATGGGTGGCTGACGTGGCGCCCGATCGGGCGGAGAGCTGGGGCCCGGGAGGCGTGGATCACCTGCTTCCGCCCCGTCAGCCCATACGCTGGCTGACGATCAAGGAGGTCGGATGCCGTACCGGATCGTCCGCGGCGTACGTGCCGCGGTGCTCGCTTTGCTGATGCTGCTGGGTATGACGGGGCTTGCCGCCTGCGATCCTGATAAACCGGACCCCGCTTCCACCATTGGGGACACCGACGCTCCGCCATCCGAGGACCCGGATGCTCCTCCAACGCAGGACACGGAGGAGACTCGGGATCCGACGAACACGTCGTCCGGGGGCTATGTCCCTCCCCCGCCTCCTCCGCCGGCGGAGACCACCGACGAAACGACTGATCCACCCTTCGAACCGACCCAGTCGCCTTCCCCGCCGACGCCCGAGGAGAGCTCACCGGGGAACGCTGGCATTTCCCCAGAGCCGGCTCCCGAGATCACGTGAGCGAGCCTTTTGCGCACGAGACGGAGCAGCAGCCGCCCAGCGCCGAGAAACCGCTGCGTCAGGGCGAGGGCGATCTCTACGGGCCGTCCGCTCTCGTCAAGATCATCGTCGCTCAGGGGACGTTCATCGCCGCGCTGATGTTCTACCTCGGCGCGATCTACATCAGCACGTACTACGACTACTTCAACCTCCAGTGGGGTTCGATGAACCTGGGGTTCAGCCAGGTCGCCCTGGAGAGCTTGAATCTGCTGAACCTGGACATCATGGTGGCGGCCGGGTGCGTGTTCCTGCTGGTCTGCCTCCCGTGGAGCCGCCGGCCCCGTCGTGTGACGTGGATCGAGGCTGCCGCGGCGCGCTGGTACCCGCTCTTCGTGGTCGCGGGGATCGTGCTGCTCGCGCTGTGGCAGGAGATCCAGCCGTACGGCTGGATCGGACCCCTGACCATCGCTGTCGGGCTTCTTCTGAGCCAGTGCCGGGATGCCGAGGGGCGGCGTCCGCAAGGGTTCCGCCGCCAGGCTGTGCCGGTCTTCGCCGCCGGCGTCTTCCTCTTTTGGACGGTGACCAACGTGGCCTGGCAGCAGGGCAGGCAGGACGCTCAGGCGCACGCCGCGGCCGTCACCCGCTGGACGGGAGTCCTCGTTCTCAGTACCAAACCACTGAGCCTGCCGACGGATTCGGTGCGAGAGGAGAAGCTCTCGAACAACCTCCTGCACCCTTACCGGTACTCAGATCTGCGGCTGCTCACGGAACACGACGGCCGCTACTTCGTGGTGCCGCGCCATTGGAACGCGCAGGTGGACGAGATCTACGTCATTCGGGAGAGCGAGGCGATCTGGATCGCGCTGACCCCCGGCACGCGGCCCCGGCTGATGAACTGAAAGAGCCGGGGTGGCCGCCGATCAGCCGGCGGCGGGCACGTCACCATGGACCGTGTCGGATGAGGTATGGGGCCGCCTGGAGGCGTTGCTGCCGCAGCGCGAGCGGCGCTTTCGGCATCCGGCCGCAAGCCGCTGCCGGGCTGGGGGATGGGATGCTCTGCGGGATCCTGTACGCGCTGCAACCCGGGATCCAGTGGGATCTTGCCTCAAGAGAGCTCGCTTCGGCTCCGGCATGGCGTGCCGGCGCAGGCTGCGGGACTGGAACGAGGGCGGCGTCTGGCAACGCTTGGATGAGGTCCTGCTAGCCAAGCTCAACGCGGCCTCCCGGTTGGACTGGTCCCGCTGCCTGGTTGATTCCTCGCACGTCCGGGCACCCATGTCCGCTTCGTCAAGACCAGTCGCTTCCTCGCCGACCTCGCCGGCGGCCACGCGGACCGCACCTGGGAGAAACAGATCCGCGAACTCGTCCGCCCCGACGTCCTCATCCTCGAGGACTTCGCCACGCGACAGCTTTCCGCAGCCCAGGCCGACGACCTTTACGAACTCGTCTCCGAGCGGCAGAGACACTCGCTGATCGCCACCAGCAACAGGGCGCCCAGCAACTGGTATCCCCTCTTCCCCACCCCCGTCCTCGCCGAGTCCCTCATGGACCGGCTCGTCAGCATTAGCCACCAGGTGATCATGAACAGGCAGAGCTATCGGCCGAATAAGCGGCCCAGGATCTCCACTGACAAGACCAAGTAGGGAATACCGGTAGACGTCGTCGGGATACTGCCGTCATGGCCGTCACTCAGCAACTCGCCCGCATCCCGGCGGAGTATCTCGCCTCCTGCCGCCAGTCAGCCGACGCATCGCCGGATGGAGATCCTCTCTGGGATCCACCGTCCGTGGACGTCCTCGACCTGGACTGGGCACCGTTCCTGCTCCAACGGATCTGCGAGCTGGGAGGTCTCGACGACGTCCATCGAAGTGCTCTCCGGCAAGCTCTCGAGGGCGACACTGCCATCGACCTCACCTTCCTCAACACACATCCGCATACCATCGCCCCCTTCGGACCAGACCCCACGGCCCTTTCCGCGGCTCAGGTGGATCGCGTTGCGGAAATGCTCGCGCAGATCGACTTTCCGGCCCTCCTGGCCGCCCTGCCGACAGACGAAGCAAAGGCCGCCTCCTTGATCGGCAACGGCGCAGACAAGATCGTCGGTGGCCCGAAGAAGTACGTGCTGGGGCACTTCAACGTCCTACGCGAGTTCTACCGTGCTGCAGCCCAGCGGCAGCTTCTCGTCGCGCTCTGGTGGGACTGACACTAAGCGTTTTCAGCTTCGTCCCTCCAGGGTGAGGGCGGTACTGACGACTGACGTCATGGTGTGGGGGTGAGCGGGCTCCGGCCAACTGGCTCGGAGGGTCCGAGAGGAGGTCGGCAAGGAAGCGCAGGAACAGGGCGGCTCGGTCTGTGTACTCGACGGCCTCGGCATGTGGCCGTTTGACGGGCGGTCACCGTGCTGAGGAGCCGGCCCTGTGCTTCGGGTCGGAAGATAGTGTGGGGAGGAGTGGGAGGCACGCACGAAGTAGCATCCCTGCAGGGTTCTCCGGTCGGCACTTCGCAACCTCCGTCGTGGAGCAGTCGGACAGAGGCATCCATGCAGAGAGGGCAGAGTGCAATGAGTGTGGCTGAGAGTTGGTCCCGCGTGATGACTCTTCTTCGGCAGCACGCCCCGGTCGATCACGCAGATCTGCCAGGGCCCGCTACGGAGCAGACGCTCGCGGCCGCCGAGGAGCGGATGGGCATCTCCCTGCCTGCGGACCTGCGAACGTGGCTGTTGCAGAACAGTCTGGATCTGCCGGAGGAAGACGTCGACGATGGAGTGGCATGTTGCGGCTTCGACGGGTTCCCGGACGAGGGAAGCTTCTTTCTGGGCATCCGGGCGATGGAGAAGCTCTACGCGAACCGCTCTACGCACTGTGGATTCGACCCTCCGGACCAGCCGGACAATCCGTTCTGGCGTAATGAGTGGATCCCGTTTCTGTCGGACCAGGACGGCTGGATGGGAAAGTTCATCGATGTGCGGGACGGGCGTGTCGGCAGCTGGTTCGTGGGTGAGGTCACGGTCACGGGCGAGTACGAATCGATGGCCCAGTACTTCGACTCCGTGGCGGAGATGCTGACGAAGATCGCCGATGGAAACCATCCGGTCTGCGAGGTTGCCGAAGGCCGACTCGTCTGGTCGTGAGGCGGTTCCCCACCGCATGACGGCCATCGCCAATCCGTCCTCACCCTGGAACGGCAATGAGCTTCGTCAGCGTTGCCGCTCCAGAGTGAGGACGGCGGCGGCGATGACGGTCATCTGGTTGGGGCTGCAGCGGGCTCTGCGGAAGATTCGCCAGGACTTCAGTCTCGCGATGCTTCGTTCGACCGGCACTCGCGCCGCTGACAGGGCCCGGTTGATCGTCTGCTGGGTCGTGGTGAGGTCCCGGCCGGGAAGCCGTCTGAACGGTGTGGTCAGCCAGGGGCCGGCGCCGATGTAGGCACGGTCGGCGAGGACGGGGACACCCTGGCGTTCGCAGATCCGGATGATGCGGTGGGTGCGGGCCGCGGTCAGGTCATGGGTGCGACCGGGCAGCGCGGGCGAGATCCACAGCAGGTCGCCCGCGGGATCGGCGACGACCTGCACGTTCACGCCGTGACGGCGGTGCTTCTGCGAGAAATCGGCCCGGCTGTCGCCGACCCGGTCGCACTCGGCGAGCGTCCCGTCGAGCAGGACGTAGTCCGGATCGGCCTCGCGCAGGACCCGCAGGAGGCCGGGCGCCCTTCGTGACAGGTGTTCAACGACGGCTTTGACGTAGGCGTGGGCGGTGCCGACGGATATGCCGAAGCCGGCAGCGATCTGCGTGAGCGTGTCGTGTCGGCGGAGGTAGACCGGCCGACGAGGGCACGCTGGTGGGGCGGGAGCTTGCAGCGGCGGTCACCCTCACGGGTGACGATGAGCATGGATACCCACTCGACCAGGGCGTGCGGCAGGTCGAGTGCGGCAGGATGGGGAACCAACGAGGCTCCTGTGCCGATGGGTTGAGACGTCGAACACCTCCCTCAACGGCGCGGGAGCCCTGTGCGTTGCGGTCCTCAGCCTGACTCGGCCTGGGTCACTCGATCAGTGGCCACTCTGAAAGAGCTCACTGAGCCTTTTCCAACCTGGCTGTGAGATCGAGGGGGCGCGGTGACGGGACAACGAAGCCCCAGGTAGATGGGTTGTCGGCTAACAGCAACCTTCTCCGCCTAGAGCCCCGAGTCATTGCCCACCCATCCGGGCTGCATCTGTCCACTTCCGCGCTGCGGCTGCTGCGGCGGGAGCTGACCGCTCGGCGACGACAGGTCGGCACCCGGCGGCGGCTGACCTGCAGCTGCCAGGCGCGGACGATCCTGGCCCACCTTCGCTGCGGTCACACCTTCGCCGAGCTCGCAGCCAGATTCCGCGTGGGCCTGCCCTCAGACGTACCGCCGCGCGAAGTCAAAAGCCATGCTGCAGGGGAACGTCTGATCGTGCGAGGCGGACTTGCGCGGCTGGTATGCGGCCGGGCAGGTAGACGAATCCGTTGCCGTTGTCGAGGAGCAATCCCTCATCGATGCCGTCCACGGACCAGATATCAATCGGCCCACCGGTGTTGTTGATCTGAAGGAAGAACCCTGCTTCCTCCTCGCCTCGACAGACGAAGATCCCCTCCACCTCGGGGCGGCGGCTGCCGGCGATTCCCGGTGCGGCGCCCATGCGGGTCCAATCCAGGCCATGCTGTTCGATCGACTGCCGATTGAGCATGGACGAAACGTGGAAGAGGTTCGAGGTATCAAGCACGCCAGGAGTATAGGAGGCAGTGCGGCTTCCTCCTCAGGTTGAGGCGGTCAGCTCCAGGGTGAGGACGGCCTTGACGAGGTCGGTGATGCGGGTGGTGCTGCAGCGGAGCTTCCGCAGCAGGCGCCAGGACTTGAGGGTGGCCATGGCCTGTTCGCCGAGCGCGCGGATTTTAGCGTGGGCGTGGTTGACGGCCTTCTTCCCGGCGGAGAGCTTGTTCCAGCGGCCGCGGAAGGGGACGCGGACGGAGGGCCCGGAGCCTTGGTAGGCCTTGTCGGCCCAGCACCGGATGCTGCCGGTGCTGGGGGCGTCGAGCAGGCCGTGGGAGCGGGCTGCCTGGATGTCGTGGACCGCGCCCGCCAGTGCCGGCGAAGCCCAGATGAGTTTCCCGAACGGGTCGGTGAGGACTTGGACGTTCATGCGGTGCTTGCGGTGCTTGCCGGAGTAGAAGGGGCGGTCGGCCGCGATGCGGTCGATGGGCAGCAGGGTTCCGTCCAGGATCACGAGCGCCTTGCGTGCGGCAACCGCCATGGCCTGCTGGAGGGTGGGGGCGAGGACGGCCAGGACGTCCACGGCCTCGGTGACGTAGCGGTGGGCGGTGGCCAGGCCGACGCCGAACCCGGCCGCGAGTTGGGCGAGGTGTGACCGCAGCCAGGTGGGCAAGTGTCATCAACGCCTGTCGGCCGCAAGTGAGTCGACACCAGCGGGTGCCGATCCGTCGCCGCCGAGCGGTCAGCTCCCGCCGCAGCAGTCGTAGTTTGGAATGGGCTCACTGCCTTGCGCGAGTCCCTCAAGGCCCTGAGGCATCCTGCCAAGCGGCCGAGTGATCACCATCCGAGTAAGGCGACGGCGACGTCCAAGCCCGGTGGTTGAGCGACGGCGCGACCTCGATCGAGCTCTGGCTAGCCCCACCGGAGTCAGGGTTCTGTGCCTTCCGGGAAAGGTGACGGTAGGCCCTGAACGCCATCGAGGGTGGCGTTCGAGAGGTAGGCACCTGTGAGATCGGCGCCTGTGAGATCGGCGTATGAGAGGTCAGCGTACCCGAGATTGGCGCGCCTAAGATCGGCGTGCCTGAGATCGGCGTGGCTGAGGTTGGCGTGGCCGAGATCGGCGTCTGAGAGGTCCACGTTTTGGAGATAACGATTCTTCAAGTTGGCGACGCCGAGAGATGCACCCTTCAAGGTCGCGCATGAGTTCTTGAGCCCTAGTTTCTCGCGGTATGTAGTGTCGTACCCGGCATCGCAGAACAAAGCAGTTTTGAGGTCAGAACCGGAAAGTTCTGCGTTCGTCAAGTTTGCGCTGGAGAAATCTGTGTTGGTGAGGTCCGCACAAGGGTATTTGGTCTCCTCCTCAACGCAGAAGGAGACGCCAGCGAGATTGGCGCCGACAAAATTCGTATTACGAAGCCGTGCTTGGTTGAGGATGACGCTTGTGAGGTTTGCGCGGCTTAGGTCAGCCCCGCTAAGGTCTGCCTTGTCCAACCTGGAGGCCTGCAGATCCGCTTGGGGGAGTTGAATGTCACGCAGGTCTGCCCCGCTGAAAATCGCTTCGCGTAGCGGGACGACGGCTTCCACACCCCTAACGGGTTGAGGGTACCACCCTCTTAGGTTGGTGTGGCTTAGGTCAATTGCGCTTTGGTCATATTGAGGGTCGCGTCGAGCCAGGATGTTCATCGCAACCCTGATGTCCGCAGGCGGCTGGGGCGTCGCGGATTTGGGCTGTACTGGGGAGTGCCGACGGATGTATGCGGAGAGTACCGACACTACCGTGCTTTGGTCCGGTGGGGAGTCTTTCATGATCCGTTCGAGTGCGTAGATGCCTCCGAGCCGCAAATCCATAGAGTTGGAACCCAGGTTCCCGATCGCTGCGTTGAAACGGTTGGTGATCTGCCCTTGTTCGCTGATCCGCAGTTCCTCACTCGTTTGGCCGACCTGCAACCAGGTGAAGAGCAGGGCGCCCACAGCGGCCAGGCCGGGCAAGCTAAGGAGAAGTAGGGTCAGCCGCGACGGGGGTGCGCTGGAGCCCCTCCCCTCTGGGTGGCTCCCGCGGGTGCGACGACGCATGGTCCGGCGGAGGTTTGCGATTCGGCTGGGCCTACTCATGACCTCATTGACGCATGCGTGGCGTAAGGCCGCTCGGCCACTGTGCCGTTCCCTCAGTTGGAAGGTCCCAGCTTGTGCCACTCGTGGCCGCACCTGTTGGAACACAAGCGCTCACGGCGCCGCCCGTCGGCAACCGCGAGCGAGACCAGCAATCGGAAGGCTTTCCGGCGTTCGTCTAGGGGAGTGAGGCTTGCGATCTTCCCTAGCCGTTTGTTGATTCGGCCGCGTGTTATTGAACCGAAACTCTTGGGGTTCCTTGAGGGCAACGCTGAAAATGCTCCCTATGTTGTTCTGCGAGATGTGGTGAGCCCTTCGTATGGTTGACCCGCCCAGGGGTGCCGGGTGTGGTTCAAAAGGCTCCGCCGTTCGTGGCTCTCAGTGAGTCTCTTTCACCCTCTAGCACAGGATGAAAGAGGCTCACTGACTTCCTCAGGGTCTGCTGCATGTCAGCAGATCGGGAATTATATAAACTTCCGCCTGAGGAATTAGGTGAGCGTCCACCCGTGCTGCTCTTCGTTCGCCAGGCGGTTGCTGCCGACAATGATGGCTGGCGCCGCCCGTGCTCTGTCGGCTTCCTCAGGAGTCGTTTGGCGGCCGACCCCGTGAACGGTGCCTGCGCTGTCTCTGGTGCGGATACCGGCCTTCGCCCGGAATCAACATCATGGAATCATCAGGCAATGACCGAACCGAGAGGCGACGACGGCCGCACCTTCCGGCGCGAGACCGAGCTGGGCGTCAACGAGATCGCCTAAGGGCTTGCCGGGAAACAAGTCGTGGCTTCCGGCTGTGGGACTCGTTGTTCTGGTATGGGGAGAGCGGAGGGGATCGAGGACGTCCTGGCGGTGA